>JACQGT010000226.1 GCA_016199425.1 Chloroflexota bacterium | reverse complement strand
GGGGAGAAGTAGCCCCACCCCCGGCCCCTCCCCCGTTCCAGGAGAGGGGGGAAAGGTTGTCGTTCGACGCGGCGGTGGAAGTTGTGCGCGCCGGCAGCATCTTCACCACCCATACGCCCGTGCCCGCCGGCCACGACGCTTTTGCTTTTGAACTGATGGAGAAGTTCTTCTGGCAGTTCTGGGGACAGATGGGCATCGACCGCGAGCGCTTTATGGCGCTGGCCAGCCACGACCAGGGCTGGGGTCAGCAATTCAGTATGACCGTCCTGGCCTTCCACCTCAGCGCCTATCACAACGGCGTGAGCGAACTCCACAGCCAGGTGAGCCGGGAGATGTGGAAGGAGATGTGGCCGGGCACACCGGTGGAGCAGGTGCCCATTGGCTTTATTACCAACGGCGTGCATACAGGAACGTGGCTGGCCCCGGAGTTACGCGCCCTCTACGACCGCTATTTACAGAGCGACTGGCTGGAAGAGGTGGATGATCCGGCCACGTGGAAGAGACTGTCCGCCATTCCCGACCAGGAGTTATGGGATGTCCACAACCAGCGCAAAGCCAAAATGGTGGAGTTTGTGCGGGATCGGGTGCGCCGCCAGTGCATCCGCCACGGCGAAGGTCCCCGGCGGTTGGCCGAGGCCGGGCGTCTGCTCGATCCCGACGCGCTGACGCTGGGCTTTGCCCGGCGCTTCGCCACCTACAAACGGGCTACCCTCATCTTCCGGGATTTGGAGCGGCTCAAGCGTATCCTGACCGACCCGGAACGGCCTGCGCAGATCGTCTTTGCCGGCAAGGCCCATCCCAAGGACGAGCCGGGCAAGGCGCTGATCCAGCGCATCTACCAGTTAAGCCAGCAGCCGGAACTGGTGGGCAAAATCGTCTTTGTGGAGAACTACGATATGAATGTAGCCCGCCATCTGATCGCGGGTGTGGATGTCTGGCTCAACAATCCGCGCCGCCCCCACGAGGCCAGCGGCACCAGCGGCCAGAAGGCGGCGCTCAGCGGCGCGCCCAACTTCAGCATTTTAGATGGCTGGTGGCGGGAAGGCTACGACGGCACAAACGGCTGGGCTATTGGCCCTTCGACAGGCTCAGGACACCGCGAGAAGCGAGAGTACAAAGACACGGAAACCCAGGACGAGGCCGACGCGCTCAGCTTCTACGCCACGCTGGAGGATGAGATTCTCCCACTCTTCTACACACGGGACGCGGCGGGTCTGCCCCTGGGCTGGCTGGAAAAGATGCGCCGCTCTATCGCTACCTGCGGCCCTCGGTTTTCCATGCGCCGGATGGTGAAAGAGTACACGGAACAGCTCTATCTACCCGCCCTGGCCACAGGCAGCGCGGCAGCGGTCGATGGCTACGCCGCGGCCCGGTCCCTGGCTGAGTGGAAGCGCCGGGTGCGGGAGAACTGGCACAGCGTCAATCTACAGAGCGTCCAGGGCGCGCCTACCCAGGCCGGGGTAGGCGACGCCATCACACTGACGGCTCGTCTCTGGCCGGGGCGTCTCTCTGCCGACGATCTGGCCGTGGAGATTGTGGTGGGCGGCGATGCTGGCAACGACTTTGCCGCGCCGGTGGTCATCCCTATGCAGCCGGGTGAGCGCCACGGGGACGGGGGCATCGATTACCAGGGCACTCTCTCTCCCAGCGAGAGCGGGCGGCTGGCCGTGGGGGTTCGGGTGCGTCCCAGCCATCCGGGGATGGTGCATGGGGATGAGGTGGGGTTGGTGCGGTGGGTGTGACGTTCTGTCTCTGCTCCCTTCTGTTTCTGCTCCCCGCCGGTCCGTGACCGGCGGGGAGCAGACTGGACGCAATTTTTGCCATCTTGTCAGATTGCGCGCGGTCTGATAGACTTCAATCCAGCACAGCGTCTGCGACGGAATGTACCGGTTTTCGGCGCACTTTCCCAAATGGGGTGCAACCTGAATGTGGTCACAGTGAATGAGGAGCATACAATGGCCGACGAAATAAAAGCATTGCGCATCTCGAATGAGGCCATGCACGATCCGGCGGAATTGCGCCGCCGGATGGCCGATGAAGGCTATCTGTTTTTCAAACGACTACAGAATCCCGACAAGATGCGCGAATTGCGGCGCGAGATGATGACCACTATCCAACGGGTGGGCTGGCTCGTCGCCGGTACGGATCCCCTGGATGGGATTGCCGACATCAGCCGGCAGTGTACAGAAGGCGATCGCGAGTACAGCGCAGGCTATAGCGAAGTCTACAAACTGCAAGCCTTTCACCGTTCGGCCCATTGGCCCGAAGTGACTGATATGGTTGAAAAAATTGTGGGGCGGCCGATTATGCCCCACCCGCAAAAGATTGCCCGAATTTGGTTTCCCAAGTATACGGAACACACCACCCCCACCCACCAGGATTTTGTGCATTTCCAAGGCAACTTTGAGACCTATACGTGTTGGGCGCCCGTCGGTGATTGCCCGATTGAATTAGGCGGACTGGCCGTCATTCCCGGTTCCCACAAGGTCAATCGGGTACTTGAACATCACTTTGCCCTCGGCGCCGGCGGCCTGATTGTCGACACGGAGGCCGAGCCAGAGATCGATCCGGTTTGGCACAGCACGGATTATGCAATGGGCGATACTTTGATCTTCCCGGCTTTGACCATCCACAAAGCCCTGCCCAACTACACGGAAGACAAACTCCGCCTTTCCCTGGACAATCGCTATCAGGCCGTCGGGGATGCGATTGCCGAACATATGTTGGAACCGCACGGCCCCAGCGCGCTGCGCTGGGAGGAAGTCTACACGAATTGGTCTGGCGATGATCTGCAATACTATTGGCGGCAGTTTGACAATCCCGTAGTGCCCCGGGATATGAGCTATGCGGAAAAGGGCTTTGCTGAGGCCCTGGAACTGGCCCGCGCCGGCAATGAACAGGCTCTCTATCGCCTGCGGCGGACAATCAAGAGTGATCCTGATTCACCGGGGGCACAGAAGGCTCGCGCGGTTTTGGCAGAGATGGGTGTTGCGTGAAAGGCGTCTGGCCGTGGGCATTCGTGTGCGGCCCAGCCACGCGGGGATGGCGCATGGGTATGAGGTTGGGATTGACGCGGTGGGTGTAACGTTCTATCAAAGACGAACTGCCGGTACGCCTTAGCCATCACTTTACGCTTGACGAATCAGTAGCGGACAACGGCGGTTTGCCGCGCCTGCTGGGTTAGAGGTCCAGTGGGCTGCGTACGGTGCTGGGTCCGCAGTTGAGGACGTGGGTGTAGCCAGCCCCATTCGCGGTTGGCGTTGGGATATTTGCGTTCCAGGGCATAGGGCAGATAGACGGCTCCGTATCTAGCCTTGAGGTCAAGATTCGTGAAGCCCTGGTGACTGCTTGACATGGCGCAGATGTTCCTGTAAGATGGAAATCAGTTGTTCCGGCAGCATCGTCACCGCTTCAACCTGGAGCACTTCTTCCGTTTTAGCAAACAGAAACTACAGTTGACCGGCTTCCAAACACCTGAGGTCAAACGCGAAGAAAACTGGTGGCAACTGACACACATCGCCTATGCTCAGCTTTGGATGGCTCGCCATCTTGCCGACTGTTTGCCCCCTCTCTGGGAGCGCAATTTGCCCAGCATGCGCAGACATCGCATCTCCCCTCCATGGTGTAGCGCGACTTCGCACGCATTATTCGCCAGTTGGGGACGCCAGTCCTGCCGCCCAAACACCGGGGTATTTCCCCCGGACGACGACCCGGCACGAAATTACCTCCTCGACCACGGCAAAAAGTGGTCGTGAAGATTCAGAATCAGACTCTTTCTCCCTGATTTCGCCTCGATTGTTCATCTGCTGGCGATTTCCGTTGCTTGATACTGCTTGTCTGGCTCTCATTTTCGACTCCTTGCTGGTTGGTATTCTACACTAATTTCCTCCCTCAAGTTGTCTCATTCATTATAGGCACAAAGGGGTACTGGGGTCGGCTTCGGATTTCAATCCACGCCCCCCGCGAGGGGAGCGACCTGCATCATGCGGCGGAAGTCCCAGAAGGTGGCGTGTTTCAATCCACGCTCCCCGCGAGGGGAGCGACCAAACTGGCGGAAAGACTTCCCGGCAATCTCCTATTTCAATCCACGCCCCCCGCGAGGGGAGCGACATCTGCGCTCGTGGCTGCGTACCGCCATCGGTGCATTTCAATCCACGCCCCCCGCGAGGGGAGCGACGGTTCGCCCTCACCCGCGATGGGACGTGGGATTGGTTTCAATC
>JACQGT010000251.1 GCA_016199425.1 Chloroflexota bacterium | reverse complement strand
CTACTCAACCGGCGCTAGTCACCTGTAGAATTACGGTATTTCTATCAATGAACGGCTGATACCACAACCCAATCCCCAAACTATGGCAATCGCACTCCTCACCATCGAACTTTATCTTCCCATCACCAACAGCCTGAAGGACAAGCGCAGCGTGATAAGGCCGCTGATCGCCCGGCTGCGCAAGGAGTACAACATCTCCATCTGCGAGGCCGACGCCCAGGACCAGCTCAGCCGGGCTGTGCTGGAGATCGTCTGTGTCAGCGACAACCGGGCGCTGGCCCACCGCCAGTTGCAGAATGTGGCCAACCGGGTGGAAAGCTGGCGTATGGACGCGGAGATGATCGATTACAACATCGAGATGATCGAGTAAAGGCAGCGCAAGCACCTCTGCCCGCTCACCCGAAAAGAAGAAACGTGAAACGTGAGATCAGATGGCGATCTCACGTTTCACGTTTCAATGATCTTTTTGTTCGATTTTGCGACGCTTGTGTCCTACGCCTTCGCCCCGTATTTGCTCAGGTCGCGCAGGGAATCGTCTGGGGCTTTCTTCTCCGGCCAATTGCGGTGGCGCAGAAAGAGCAGAACGAGGCTGATCACAATACTGATGATGGCGATCCATTGGGCGGTGGCGAGCGTCCCCATCACCCAGGCGTCCGGGCGGAACATCTCCACCCAGAAGCGGCCCAGAGGATAGGCGATGAAGTAGAGCAGCGCGCCGTCACCCTGGCGCAGTTTGTGGCCGTAATTGCGGATGATGAGATAGAGCAGGACAAACATCAGAATGTTCCAACCCGCTTCGTAAAAGAAGGTGGGATGGAAGCCGTTGCTGGCGTACCAGTCCAGGCTGGCCTGGGAGAGGTTGCCTGCGCCGCAAAAGCCGATCTCCGGCGGGGTGTTGGGCGGGCGTTGGCAGGAGTGGGCGGGATTGATGTGGAAAGCCCAGGCTACGTCGGTGGCGGGGCCGTAGAGTTCCTGGTTGACAAAGTTGCCCATGCGCCCGATGGCCTGGGCCAGCAGTATGTTGGGGCCGATGTAGTCCAGATAGTGGAGGAAGTTGAGTTTGTTGCGCCAGGTGTAGATGACGACGGCGATCAGCCCGCCGATGAGACCGCCATAGATGCCCAGCCCCCGAAAGCCCCCATTCCAGAAATTGATGATGTCGATGGGGTGTTCTTTGTAATAGGACCAGCCCTGGGCGTCGGCGGGGGAGCTAAAGACGTGATAGAGCCGGGCACCAATAATGCCCAGCACCAGTGTCCACGCCAGCAGATTCCAGATGTGGTCGGGATTTTCGCCGGCCTTTGCCGCGTAGCGGGAGGAGAGCCAGGCGGCGATCACCGCCCCGCCCACGATAAAGAGGCCGTACCATTGGAGGGCAAAAGGCCCGATGCGAAAGATGACAGGATCCATAAAGGGATTTCTCCTGTATTGTGGGTGGCTGAAGGTCAGCCTTTTTCGTTAGACGAAATTCGTTGAGAAAAATGTAGAGAAGCAGTTGCAAGCCGATCTGCAATGAGTATAAACCGAAAGAGGCCAGATGACAAAGGGGGATGACCATCGGAACAATGGCCTTTCTTCGCAAAAGCAAAAGGGGACGCCCATTCTTAGCGGCGTCCCCTTTTGCTTCTTTCGAGAGAGTCGATTTTGCAGTTCAGGCGGCCATGGCCGATGAAACGGTTTTGTATAAATTGTCCAGGGAGAAGGGTTTTCTGAGCATAGCCGCGGCGTTGGTTTGGGCCACCTGCTTAACAACTGCGGGTGTTGAATGGGCAGTGAGTATGACCACCGGGATTTCCAGGCGATTGTCATCGATCCATCGCAACAGATCGAAGCCTGTCTCATTGGGCATCACCAGATCGGTCAAGACCAGCGACCACTTTTCTGCTGACAGCAACGCCCGCGCTTCATCCACAGACCGGCAAGTCGTTGTCTCATAGCCGGCGCGGTTCAAGCACATACCGACAAAACGGCTCAGTCGCTCTTCGTCATCGACAATCAGTACGTTGTGCTTTTCTTGGGCGGAGTTCGCAGAGGGTGTCATGGAGTTGTTCTTTCTTTCAGGCTACAAGCAGACCGAAATTCCGTTGCATCTTCTGGCAGAGACGATTGAAGTTACCGGTAAATTAATATCACATGCAGCCATAGAAAGGAATAGGGTGAAAGCACTACCGAACGCTCATGCCCCATCAATTGTCGCGGATGTAAGGTGCGCCCTGCTCTAACCAGACCTCTAGGGTACGCCCGATGCGGGCCAGGCTCTCCGCGCTCACTTTGTCCAGGGTATCCTCTACCGTATGCCAATAGGGGTAGTCGAAGTCGATCATATCGACCGCCGGAATATTGGCTTCGAGAAAGGGCGTATGATCATCCGTCATGGCGAAACGAGGCTCGTCGATGATCCACTCGCTATACCCAAGCTCAGAAGCTGTCGCCCAAATGGCATTCACGAGAAACTCCGTGCTGTTCTTTTCGCGATAGACCTGCTGATCGGCGTCGCCAATCATATCCACAATCACGGCAAACTCCGGGTCGCTGCACTTGGGCAGAGCATCCAGGCGAGAGACGAAGAAGCGGCTGCCCAAAATCCAATCCCAGCCCGGGATGCGCCCATTGTCTTCCGCATCAAAGAAGACCAGACAGATCGTCTTGCCCGATGCCGCCACATTCAAACTGCGCGCCAGCTCCATCAACACGGCCACGCCAGACGCGCCGTCGTTGCCGCCCGGCACTGGCTTTGAGCGATTGGCCGGGTTGGGATCCGCGTCGGCAAAGATGCGGCTGTCGTAATGCGCGCCGATAATCACCGCCGGTCCACTGCCGCTGACGGCCAGGATGTTGCGCGCCTCGACAGTCTCCAACGGCTCAAAAGGCTGGATAAAGACCTCCCAGCCCCCTTCGCTCAACTCGCGGATCACCCAATCGCCCAGGGCTTTATGGCCCTTCGTTCCTGGGATGCGCGGCCCGAAGTCCAGTTGGGTCTTCACGTGGGCCAGCGCCTCCTCGCCAGAGAAGGTGATGGTATCGGGTGCGGGCTGGACAAGCCCATAGCCGAGATAGCCAAAGAAGCCGACAGAGGCGGCCAGAGTCAACATCAGAATAATTTCAATGGCGTAGTCTCGTATGGAATGGATGATCGATTCCATAGCCTTTTCCTATGAAGGGTATTGGGTATTAGATATTAGATATTGGGTCACGCCAACGCAATATCCAATACCTAGCCGCGCGGACGCAGAAAAATGCGGATCGGTGTGCCTACGTAGGGGTAGTGTATTCGCAATTGGTTTTCCAGATAGCGCACATAACTGAAGTGGGCCAGCTCCGGATCGTTGCAGAAAAGCACAAAAGTGGGTGGCTTGACGCCGGACTGGGTGGCGTAGTAGATGCGCAGGGGCCGTCCGTTGCGGTTGGGCGGCGGCGTCTTGTCATACGCTTCCTGGATCACCCGGTTCAATTGGCTGGTAGGGATGCGGTAGGCGGTTTCGTCGGCCACGGCCAGGGCGGTGGGCAGCACTTTGTGTACCCGCTGTTTTGTCAGCGCGCTGATAAAGAGGACCGGCACGTAGTCCATAAATTTCAGTTCTTCTCGCACCTTCCGGGTATATTCCACCATTGTATTGGTGTCTTTGTCAACTGCATCCCATTTGTTCACCACCACCACGACGCCTTTGTTGCGCTCCAGCACATGGCCGGCCACGTGGGTATCCTGGGCTGTGACTCCATCCTCGGCGTCGATCAACAGGAGTGCCACATCAGCCCGGTCGATACTGCGCATACTGCGCAGTACGCTGTACTTCTCGATCCCCTGCTCCACTTTGCCCCGACGCCGAATGCCCGCGGTGTCGATGAGGGTAATCGAGCGCCCTTCGTAGACCAGTTCTGTGTCGATTGGGTCCCGGGTTGTCCCGGCAATCTCGCTGACGATGGAGCGCTCCTGGCCGATAAGCGCATTGAGCAGACTGCT
>JACQGT010000250.1 GCA_016199425.1 Chloroflexota bacterium | reverse complement strand
GGAGCGTGGGTGCAAGATTATTTCCTCGTTCCCATCGCTCCTGCGTGGGAACGGCGGCAGGACGCTCTGCGTCCGGGTTGCTGGAGGAGAGAGCGGGGAGGGGGACGCGGAGCGTCCGGGGGAGCGCCCACGCCGGAGCGTGGGTGCAAGATTATTCCTCGTTCCCATCGCTCCTGCGTGGGAACGGCGGCAGGACGCTCTGCGTCCGGGTCGGCGGGGCGGCGCTGGGGACGCGGAGCGTCCGGGGGGAGCGCCCACGCGGGAGCGATGGGCGCGAGAATTTAGCCCCCGTACTTCGGCATCCGCCCCAGCATCACCCGATCGCGCAGACGGTCGGGCAGGCGCTCGATCCACACACGGATTTTGGCGCTGCGCCCGACGACGTAGCGGGTTTTGGGCGTGGGCGCGGTCAGCGCGTGGTGAACCGCCTCGGCTACTGCTTCCGCAGGGATTCCGCCGCCCGTTCGCTTGCGCAGGGAATTGAACAGCGCGTCAAGGAGGGGTCCATAGAGCCGCAGGGCTTCGGGCGGATAGGTGGGGGCCACCTCTTCGGCGTAAGCGAGGGCTTTGCCCCAAATCGGCGTGGCGATTGTCCCTGGCTGGATGGAGACGACCTGAATCCCCCAGGGGTGCAGTTCCAGACGCAGGGCGTCGGTCAGGGCTTCCAGCGCGTGTTTGGACGCGGCGTAGAGGCCGAGCAGCGGGGTGGAGCTGCGCCCGGCAATCGAACTCATCATCACAATCCGTCCTTTGGCCTGGCGCAGGAGGGGGATGAGGGGCTGAGTCACGGCGAGCTGGCCGGTCACGTTCACCTCCAACACCCGGCGCAGTTCGGCCAGCTCCACAAATTCCAACACCCCGCCCGTGGCCATCCCCGCGTTGTTGACCAGCCCGTGCAGCCCGTCGTCGCCGACCGCTGCCTTCACCTCAGCGGCCATCGCCGCAATTGACGTAGCATCGGTCACGTCTACAAAGACGGGCGTCAGCCGCTCCGACGCCTCGGCGCGCAACTGCTGCGCGTCCGCCTCCTTGCGCACGCCGGCAAAGACCCGCCAGCCAGCCCGATCCATCCACAGGGCGCAGGCCCTGCCGATGCCGGTGGAGGTGCCTGTTATAACAACTGATCGCATTTGGCAACTCCCTCGGTAGGAAGGGATGATGAGATGATGGGATGATGCACTGGCGCATCATCCCATCATCTCATCATCCCCCATTCTTAGATTCCCATCCCGCCTGTCACTTCCAGCACGTGGCCGGTGATGTAGCGCGCCAGGGGCGACGCCATCAGCACAATACCGCCTGCTGCTTCCTCTGCGCTGGCGGCGCGGCCCAGGGGGATGCGTTGTTCGATGTTGGCGTCGAGTAGGGCGCGCACTTTTTGGGGGATGCCCAGGACAATCTCGTGGCCGTCGATTTCGATGGCCTCTTCCTGGGCTTCCTTTGTGCGGGTCAGCCGGGTGTCAACGTAGCCAAAGGCCACCGCGTTGCAGCGGATGCCCAGATAGCCCCACTCTTTGGCAACGGTTTTGGTCAGGCCGACGACGCCCATCTTGGCCGTGGCGTAGTTGGCCTGGCCGATGTTGCCGTGCAGCCCGGAGGTGGACGAGACATTCACCACACAGCGGTTGCTGAAGGGCTGGCCCGCCTCCTTCTCGGCCTGGGCCGGCTCGCGCAGATAGGGCGCAACCGCCCGGATCATCCGAAAAGGCGCGCTGGCGTGGACGTCCACAATGACCTGCCACTGCTCGTCGGTCATCTTGTGGATCATCCCGTCCCAGGTGTAGCCGGCGTTGTTGACCAGCACGTGAATCGCGCCGAAGGCATCTACCGCGGCGCGCATGAGTTTGTCCGGGAAAGCCGGGTCGGTGACGCTGCCCGCCACGGCGATGGCCTGGCCGCCAGTCTGGGCAATGGCGTGGGCCGTCTCCTCAGCGGGTGCGGCGTTCAGGTCATTGACGATTACCCGCGCCCCCTGTTCGGCAAAGATCCGGGCCGCGGCCGCGCCGATCCCCCGCCCCGCGCCGGTGATGATGACAGTCTGGTCAGCAAACATTCTCTCGCCTCCTGTAGCAATGATGGTGGAGTAGGGCTGCGTATTGCGTATTTTGTGTTGCGTAAGTAGTGGCGGTTGAGGCGGTTTTCAATGCTCCCCGGCAGTGATGACACTGAAAAGCGCCAATCGCCGCCCTGCCTCACGTTTCACTTCTCACCAACTCCCAAACACCCCGCCAACGTCACTGCCTACGAAATACGCAATACGCAATACGAAATCAAAAGTACATCCGCGATACCGTCTCCGCCACACACGCCGGTTTGGTCGCGCCGTCGATTTCGATGGTGACTTTGCTGACCGTTTGCAGGCCGTTGCCCGCCACCTCTTCCACGCTGACCAGTTCCGTGCGCGCCCGCACCCGGCTGCCCGCCAGCACCGGGTGGGGAAAGCGTACCCGATTCAGCCCGTAATTCACCGACAGTGCGAGGTCGGGATAGGGGGGCTTCTCCGCGTTGACCCGGCCCGCCAGATGGGGCAGCAGGGAAAGGGTGAGATAGCCGTGGGCCACCGGCCCGCCAAAGGGCGACTCGCGCCTGGCCCGTTCTACGTCCACGTGAATCCACTGGTGGTCCAGCGTGGCATCGGCAAAGGCGTCGATGCGCGCCTGATCAATCGTCAGCCACTCGCCCACGTGGGTTTCTGTGCCGACTTTGGAGCGGAGGTCGGTTAGAGCAATTTGTAGGGACATTTTCATACTCCTTGTCAGTAGGACGACGGACGACGGACGGCAGACAGCCACAAAACGATCCATCCCGCCGTCTGCGGTCGGCCGTCTGTCGTCGCTTCTACGCAGTGAGGCCGCCATCCACATTCACCGCCTGACCGGTGACGAACGTTGCCCCGTCCGAGCAGAGCCAGAGGATGGCGCCGGCGATCTCCTGGGGTTCGCCAAAGCGGCGCACGGGGATGTTGTGCAGCAGCCGTTCTTCCAGCCGGGCGTTGCCCTCAATCATCCCCTGAAAAAGGGGTGTGCGCGTAAAGACCGGGCAGACGGCGTTGACCCGGATATTCTGTCGGGCGTATTCCTGGGCCGCGGTGCGGGTCAGGCCGATGACGCCGTGCTTGCTGGCCGTGTAGGCGGGCGCATTCGCCAGGGCGCGCTGGCCTGCAATCGAGGCCACATTGACAATCGCGCCGCCGCCCTGGGCCAGCATCTGGCGTATCTCCTGCTGCATACAATAGAAGACGCCGCTCAGGTTGACCGCCAGCACCCGCTCCCAGTCGGCCAGGGGATAGTCGGCCGTGCGCGCCCACGCACCGCCGATGCCCGCGTTGTTGACGGCGATGTCCAGGCGGCCAAAGCGGCGCACCGTTTCCCCGACCAGCGCTTCCACCTCGTCGGACCGGGAGACGTCCGCGCCGATGAAAATAGCGTCTCTGCCTGCCTGTCGGGCCAGTTCAACCGTCTCCTGCCCGCCCGCCTCATTCACATCCGCCACGACGACCGCCGCGCCGCCCGCGGCAAAAGCCAACGCCGTGGCCCGTCCAATGCCGGAACCAGCGCCGGTGATAAGAGCGATTTTGTGGAGGAATGAATGGCGGTTATCCACGTCGATTCCTTTCGGTGGGATGATGAGATAGTGAGATGATGACCGTACCCCATCATCCCATCATCCCATCATCCCTTCTCAGTATTGCCCGCACCGGTGCCCCGTCATTGTCCACTTTCAGGGGCAGGGCGATCAATTCGTACTCGCCTGGCGCAATATCTTTCAATTGCAGAATTTCCAGAATCGCCACATTGCCCGTGCGCAGAGTCTTGTGGGCGGTGAGGGTTTTGCTCTCCTGGGGGTCCACCGACGGCGCATCGGCGCCAAAGAGCCGCAATCCGCTGTCCACCAGCAGTTGGGCGGTTTCGGGGGCGAGATAGACGAAGTTCTCATCCCAGCGGTCGTCCGGCACAAAGCTGGCTTTGCTCTTGACTAACAGACGGCGCACCCGGCTCAGTTCCACGCCTGCCAGATGTGCGGGCAGAATCGCCCCTCCATCCGGCAGGGCGTCGCGCAGGTCGATGACAGTGGCCGGGCCGATGTAAGCGTCCAGAGGCATCTGGGCCAGCCGCTCACCCGCCGGGTCGTAGTGGAAATGGGCGTCGGCGTGGGTGCCGCAATGACCGCTGAAGGTAATCGTGGACAGGTTCACCGAGCCGCCGGCGTCCATGCGCAGGAGATATTCCGTGCGATAGGGGGTGTCGCCGGGCCACACTGCCAGCGAAGGCGTGACCGGGCGGGTGATGTCGAAGATGCGTGTGGTCATAGTTGATATTGGCGATTAGGGATTGGCGACTGGAGAATGGACGTACCAGCGAATTGCCAATCCCAATCGCCAGTCGCTAATCGCCAATCCCTTCGGCTGTTCGTTGCATCTGCGCCAGAAAATCCGCCGCCTCGATATCCGCGGCCAGAAGGGTCAGCATTCCCCGGTTGAAACTTTCCAGAAATGTGGCGTAGCCCGGCGGGAACTGCCAGACGTGGGCCTGGTCCAGACCGGTCAGGAAAGGGGCCAGCGCGGGAAAGTCCGCCAGCCACGCCTCCCGCAAACTGATGCGGGTAGGCATCCACGCGCCGTCGGCGGGCCATTCCTGCTGCAACTCCGGTGAGGTGAGATGGACGGCCAGGGCGAAGGCGTCCTCCGGGTTGGCGCTGCGGGCCGAGACCGCGTAGCAACTGGTGAAGGCGACTGTGCCTCGTCCGCCCGGTCCACTGGGCAGGGGGGCAATGGCGTAGGCAAATTTGGGGAACTCAGCCGCCAAATAGGGCGCAATCCAATTGCCCTCCACGGCCATGCCACCTTTGCCCTTGCCCATCACCTCCCCGGCCCAGCCGCTGTTGGATTCGGCCGGCTGGCCCGCAAAGTTGTCCCGAAAGAGGGTCAGCGGGAAGTCGATGGCTGCGGCCGCGGCGGGACTGTCGATGAGCACCTGCCCCGCCCCATCCACGACCGCGCCCCCAGCCTGGTAGAGAAAGGGCAGCCAGCGGGAAAGGTCCGGCGTCACAATCAGCCCAAAGCTGCCGATGTTCAGGTCGGTGACGGCTTCGGCTGCGGCCCGCATCTCTTGCCACGTGCGCGGCGGCTGCAGACCGGCTTTTGCGAACTGGGCTTGGTTGTAGACCAGCGCCAGCGTGCGCACCTCGCGGGGCAGACAGTAGCGCTCCTCCTGCCAGACAAAAGCCTCGGCCAGCAGCGGGTAGAAATCATCCACCGGGCCGAGACGGTCGCCCGCGGGGAGGAGCAGATCGGCCGCGGCCAAATCCGGGAAGGCGAAGCTGTCCACCACCACCAGATCGGGCGGGCTGTCACTCTCCAATGCGCCGCGCAGGTTGGCGCTGTAAGCCGGTTCAATCGTCATATCCACCAGCAGATCGAGACGCTCGAAGTCGTACTGGCGGATGCGTTCGTTGACCGGTTCGTCAGGCAGCAGAGCGGTTACTGTGCGGTAGGGCGGCGTGGGCGTGGGCTGCGCTCCCCAAAAGGGCACTTTGTCTACACCGAAAGAGCAGCCAGCCAGCCCCAGCAAGGCCAGGAACGCGGATGCCAGGAGCATCCAAGCGCGGCTGTGCTGGGGGCTGGCGGCGGCTGGGACGGGGGAAAGGGTGGGCTGCGGCGACATTACGCCTGTGGCCGGGTCGGCTCAGTGAGCATTTTCTTCCACAAACTCCGCGTATTCGTCCGGGCCCATCAGCCGCCCCAGTTCATTTTTGATGCTGGAGGAAGGCTTGATTTTGAAAAACCAGGAGCCATAGGGATCGTCATTTACCAGTTCCGGCGTATCTTCCAACTCCTGGTTAATTTCGATCACAACGCCGCTCACCGGCGCGTTGACATCCTCGGCAGCCTTCACCGATTCCACCACCGCAACAGCGTCGCCGGCGGTCACCTCTTCGCCGATGTCGGGCAACTCCACGAAGACGACATCGCTCAACAAATCCTGGGCCGCATCGCTGATGCCCACAATCGCGATCTCATTTTCCATACGCACCCACTCGTGGGTCTTGGCGTAGCGAACGTCGTCGTCCAATTTGTAAGCCATATTGACTTCTCCTTGTGGCAAATTTGCACTGCATACAATCGCTCTTTGTCTTGGAAACGTGAAACGTAAGGCGTGAATTCACACAGTTCTTTCACGTTTTACGTTTCACCCACTGTAAGGCAACTTTGGCTGTAGTCTGTGCCGCCGCTACTCTTTGTAGCGCGGTTTGTAGAAAGGCCGCCGCACGACTTTGGCTTTTTTGGCCGTTCCCCGCACCAGAATGTCGATTTCTGTCCCGATCTTCTGGTGTGCAGGGGGAACGTACCCTAATCCGACAAATTTGTCCAGTGTGGGACTCTTCATACCGGTGGTGACGTGGCCGACTACCTGTCCATCCACGGCGATTTCGTAGTGCTCGCGCGCCACAGCCCGGTCGATCATCTCAAAGCCAACGAGGAGTTTACGATTGTCTTCGAGCTTTGCTTTCAACAGCGCGCTGCGTCCTAAAAACTCTGGCTTTTCCAACGAGACGGTCCAGCCCTGGCGCGCCTCGTAGGGATTGGTCTCGGCGTCGATCTCGTGGCCGTAAAGGGGCATACACGCCTCGAAGCGCAGACTGTCCCGCGCCGCCAGCCCGCAGGGGAGCAGATCGTCCTTTTTACCCGCAGCCAGCAGATCGTGCCAGAAAGTGACCGCATCCTGCGCGGGCAAGTATAGCTCAAAGCCATCTTCGCCGGTGTAGCCCGTGCGCCCCAGCAGCATCTCTACCCCGCCCAGATAGGCGCGCAGACCAGTGCGCGCCGCCATATCGCCCAGACGGGTGTCAGTCATCCGTTGCAGGATGGCTTCGGCTTTTGGTCCCTGCACAGCCAGCATATACGTTTCATCCGAAATATCGGTCAGGTCAATCTGGAAGCCGTGGCTGTAGGCTCGCAGCCAGGCCAGGTCTTTGGCCCGGTTGCCCGCGTTCACGACAATCATCCAGCGCTCGGGCAGGCGGTAGAGAAAGATGTCATCGACGATTGTGCCATCTTCGTAGCAGAGCAGGCTGTAGTGGGCGTCCCACACCTGCATTTGGCCGACGTCGTAGACCTGAACGTATTGGAGGAAGAGATCGGCGTCCGGCCCGGTCAGGGAGAACTGACCCATGTGGTCGATGTCGAAGAGGCCCGCGGCCGTGCGCACCGCGTTGTGTTCCAGCAGCGGCCCGGTGGGGTACTGCACAGGCAGTTCCCAGCCGGCAAAGGCAACCATCCGCCCGCCCAATTCGACGTGACTTTCGTATAGCGATGTACGTTGCATGGCTCGTTTCCCCTTCATTCCTTCATTGTAGGGGCGCTGCAAGCAGCGCCCCTACAATATTTGATCAAAGCTCAAAGCGTTCGGGAAGGTTTGGGGCCGGAAATAAAAAAAGCGAAAACAGGGGTGCGTCGCCCCGGTCTCCGCTCTGTCTGTGCGCCTGAGAGTTTTGTGGCCCCATCGGCGGCCCGCAGAAAAGGCGAGCGCTCTCCAGAGTGCTGTCCAGACACGATACGGTTTGCCTGAGAGAGTCACGTGGCGGTTCCGACATCCGCGCACGCTTGCACCTTCGGCGACCGGCCCGCAGCCGGTTCTCTCTCGTGTCCTTCGCCCAGCCGAAATTCAATTGTGCAAGGAGTATAGCAAGGGCGTGCGGGAATGACAAATACACCCGACGTTTGCCATCGCACCCGCCCGGTGATACGATTCGTCTATGCGACGCACACCACCCGTTCACCTGTCGGCTCTGCTTTTCTACACGCTCTTGGCCCTGCTGCTCACCTGGCCGCTGCCGGCACACTTCACTACGCACCTCCCCGGCGACGCCATCGATGACCCGGCTCTGGCCTGGAATCTCTGGTGGATCAAAGCCCGTCTGGTAGACCAACTCAATCTGGACATCTTCCACGCCGACTGGATGTTCTGGCCCATCGAAATCAACCTGGGCTTCTATACCCTGACACCCCTCAACGGTCTGCTCAGCCTTCCCCTGCAAACGAGCCTCTCCCTCGTCGTCGCCTCCAATCTCGTCCTGCTCTCGTCCTTTGTCTTGGGCGGCTACGGCACATTTCTGCTGGTTCGCTATTTGTTACGGAGAGATTGGAGATTGGGGATTGGAGATTGGG
>JACQGT010000249.1 GCA_016199425.1 Chloroflexota bacterium | reverse complement strand
GGTTTCGATACGGCCCAAATGCGGCCTACTCAACCGGCGCTGGTCTGTTGTTTATTACCTTTGGAAAGTGAAAAGAGGAAGGGAATGTAGCAAGATGACAACGCGCAAAATGCAGCCCCCGATGGGACTCTATTTCGAGGAATTTGAGATCGCCGACAGCAGCGAGAGCGTGGGCCGCACCATCACCGAAACGGATATTGTCAACTTTGCCGCGCTCTCCGGCGACTGGAACCGCATCCACACCGACGCGGAATACAGCAAGGCCCAGATGTTCGGCCAGCGCGTTGCCCACGGCTTGCTGGTGTTGAGCGTTGCCAGCGGTCTGGCTGTGCGCATGGGTTTTATGGAAGAAACTGTGCAGGCTTTTACAAAACTGGAATGGCAATTCCGCCGCCCGATTCTGATGGGCGACACTGTACGCCTGCGCGCCACTGTGGCCGAGAAGAAGGCCATGCCCCGGACTGGCGGCGGGGTCGTCACCTTCAAAATGGAGGTGTTGAACCAGAAGGATGAGGTCTGTCAGCGGGGCAGTTGGGAGATTTTGTGCAAGAGTTTGCCGGAATAAAGACCTGCCAGGTTTCAGAAACCTGGCAGGTCTGGCGTTGCTCTACGGAATGCAGACCTGTTGGCCTACGTAGAGGTACATATTTTTCTGGCCACGCACCCACTGGTTGGCGTTGAGCATCTCCTGAGCGGATTTGCCGTACTGCCGCCCGATGCCGTAGAGACTCTCGCCCCACTTGACAGTGTGGGTGGCCGAGCAGCCCGCCGGTGGTACGCCCTTCTGGCTCTCCGCATGGCCCACTTGCTGGTTTTCGAAGTTGAAGCCCAGCGCCACACAGGCCCCCGGTGTGGTGGGCAGTTTTACCTTCTGGCAGGTGGGCGTGTGGGCCAGCCAGCCATCTGTTATCGTTTCACAGATGTTGTACTCCGCGCTGGGAATCCGGTAGTCGTTCATCGGGAAGTCGAAGCGGAAGTAGCCCAGCCCGTCGGTGTAGACCGGCCCCGGCTCATAGCCGCCCACCGCTTGCGGCTGGGCGGTGATCTCCCAGCCGGGCAAGCCAACCAGCCCGTTTGTGTCCACTTTGCGGCCTACGATGCAAAAGGCCGGTTCCACCTGGCGATTGGCGAATTCAACCGTCACACAGGCAGCGTCGGTCAGCGTCACTGCGTAATGGGCAGGAGCTGCCGCCTCCCAATCGGTCGCGGGCAGCTTCTCGTGAACCGTATATGGCCCGAGGGGCAAATCTTTGAAGACGATGCGCCCGAAGGCGTCGGTCTTGCCCTCAGCGGCTATGGAATTGTCTGCCCGCAGCACAGAGATAGACCAGCCGCCCAGCCCAACGCCAGCGCCCTGGGGCGGGGAGTCGGTTTTGATCGCTTCGATGCAGCCTTTCGGCTGCTCCAACACCCGATTCTTAAAGCGAATGGTATAGGGACCGGGTGCCTCCACTGTGAACGACTGGCTTCCCGTCTCCGGCGAAATGGGCACGGCGCTCACCCCAACCGGTGCGCTTTCGCTGAAGGTCCATTGCCCCGGTGTCAGGGTGAATGTGGCGCTGCCGCTGCTGTCGGTGGTGGCATCTTTTGCCTGGGCAAAAAAATTGCCCACGCCGGGTTTGGCGTGGATCACCCAGTTGGACAGGGGCGTGTGATCGGTGTTGATTTTGATCACTGTGACGGTCACATCCTGGCGCATCTTGAAGCGGATTGCTGCGCAGTCTGTGCGTCCATAGGCGAGCGTCACGTCGAAACTGGCAGGCGTGATTGGCGACCAGCCTGTGCGGGTGCCGATGGAAAAATTCCAGACACCGGCTGCCAGACCGTTAAACCGAAACGATCCCAGTGGCCCGGCTGGATCGTTGTCTACATTGATGGTTTCTGCGTCCACCGCCGTGCCAGGGTCCAGTAGACCGGTGGTTGGATCGTACATGACTGCTGTGATCGTCCAACCGCTGCTCGGCTTCTCGGCGTGATCGAACACGCTGCCGGTTACGCAGAAAACATCAACAGGCGTAGGTGGTGGGTTTTGCGCCGTGACCGCTGCTCCGGCAACACCCGCAGCCAGCAGCAAAGCTGACAACAACAGCAAAGCAACAAATCCACGTAGCGCAAATCGACTGGTCTGAATACTCATAGCATACCCCCTGTGAAAGTGAAAGGATGGCAGAGTCGTCATCGACACCCGCACGGCATCACACCCAAGTCACGCGTCCTCCAAAACAGAGGGCGCGCGTAACTACTCAGCCTCATTCCGGGAATCGACCAGACCAATACAGGGAATTCCAGACAGATTCTGGTCGATTCCCGGAATGGGTACCCTGGCCTGTGTAGTTACGGGCGCGCAACGAAATAGATGAATGACGTTTGGAAATATGTCGAACGACGAACGACGAACAAGAACTAATGAAGAGGCCACACGATCGAACCAGGAGTTCTCTTGCGACGTTGAGGTGGATTGATGGAGTTGAGAACACCAGCAGAATCGATTATAGTGTATCTGAAATGAAAAAGCAACTACTGTTTTTGGAGTATTTTGGCATTTTGTAGGCTCCCGATCGGAAGTATATTGTAGGGGCGCTGCTTGCTGCGCCCGCCG
>JACQGT010000218.1 GCA_016199425.1 Chloroflexota bacterium | reverse complement strand
TCCGGGTCTTTGAGGAGCTGCGCGCCAAAGGTTACGATCCGGTGGGCGTGCGTCTGGACTCCGGCGACCTGGCCTATCTGAGCATTCAGACGGCTAAGCTGCTGGACGCGGCCGGCTTCCCCCACGCCTCGATTGTCCTCTCCAACAATCTGGACGAGCTGGTCATCTGGCAGATTGTCACGCAGATCAACGCCGAGGCCAAACGCTACGGAGTGGACCCGGCGGGTGTGATTCGCCGTCTGGTCTACGGCGTGGGCACTCGGCTGGTTACTTCCGAAGGGGATTCGTCTCTGGGCGGGGTCTACAAACTGGTGGCTGTGCGCGAGGGCAGCGAATGGAAGCCCGCCATCAAACTTTCCGAGTCCAGGGAGAAGACACCCAACCCCGGCCACAAAGAACTCTACCGCATCTACGACGAGCGGGGGCAGGCCACCGCGGATCTGGTTGCGCTCTCTGACGAGAAGCTGGACGCAACCCAGCGGCTGATTTTACGCCATCCCGGCACCCGCACCAAATGGCGGGCGCTGGAACCCCGGCAGATTTCCCAGATAGAGCCGCTGTTGATGGACATCTTCGCCGATGGCCGCCTGGTCTATGACCGGCCCGACATTGACGCCATGCGCGCCCGGCGCATGGCCGACGTAGAGCGGCTGGACCCTGGCGTGCGCCGTCTGATCAACCCCCACGTCTACCACGTCTCTATCAGCCAGAAGCTGTGGGATGTGAAGGATCGGTTGATTCACGAGTTGACGGGCGAGGCTGGCTGACAAGTCCAGGTATTCCACACGTTCGCCCCCTGATCGCCTACACCCCGAACAGACACGGGATGCTATATGTGCTGTCCGTAACGTAAGTTTTTGGGAGATTGTCACATGGATACATACAGGCCAGTCATTAGCTTTGGCGATGATGTCGCGGAGAACTATGACGAAATCTCTCGGCGTGGGGATGAGGTGGCGACAGTTGCATTTCTGGATCAGTTGGCGCGAGGTGGCCCGGCGCTCGAACTCGCGATCGGGACAGGAAGGATCGCTCTGCCTTTAGCTGCGCGGGGAATCCGAGTCGACGGCATTGACTTTTCGTCTTCGATGATCGCCAGGCTGCGCGCCAAACCAGGCGGCGCCCAAATCGCAGTCACATTGGGCAACTTTGCCGATGTCGCAGTCCCCGATACCTATCGATTGATTTACGTTGTCTTCAATACGCTGTTCAACTTACTCACACAAGACGAGCAGGTTCGTTGTTTCGAGAACGTGGCCGCGCATCTTACAACAGACGGTGTTTTTGTTGTAGAGGGAGGTGTGCCGACCGAATTCTGCCGGCTACGCAACAATCAATACGTTGACTTGGAAGCACTTGCAGTTGACAATGTGCGCCTCGATGTGGCTCGCTACGATCCACTCACCCAATTGCTCGAAGAGACCCATATCACCCTCTCCAGCAGAGGGACACAACTCAATCCGATTGTCACGCGGTATGCCTGGCCTTCCGAACTCGATCTGATGGCGCGGATCGCAGGGCTGCGCTTAAGGGAACGTTGGGCAAGCTGGGGTCGAGAGCCAATCACAGCCACCAGCAGAAATTGCATATCTGTTTATGGTCGTTGAGCAGAATTTCTGAAACTGTGGCAATCTCCCAAAATGGTTCAACGGCAATTCATGTGGTTGATAACTTTCTTGCCTTCAAACGAAAGAGGATGAACGAATGATCGAAAAATCCCCCAACCCCCAGCGCGTCCTCGTCACCGGCTCCACCGGCGCGATTGGTCAGCCCGTCTGCCAACGGCTGCTGGCGCGCGGCCATCACGTGCGCGGCTTTGCGCGGCGGTCCACCCCCGGCCTGGAAGATTTTGTGATCGGCGATCTGAACGACCGGGAAAAAGTGCGGGAAGCCGCGCAGGGGATGGATTGCATTATCCATCTGGGCGCGTACCCCAACCCGGCGGACTTTATCGACGTGCTGCTGCAACCGAACGTCGTCGGGCTGCACTACATCTGCGAGGCAGCGGTGGAGTACGGCGTCAAGCGGCTGGTGCTGGCGACGACCCTGCAGGTGGTCACTGGTCACCGCTACGGTGACACGGGGAAAATGGTGCGGGTGGAGGACGGCCCCGCGCCGGTCAACCACTACGGGCTGACCAAAGCCTGGGCCGAGATTGCTGGGGATATGTACGCGCGCGTGCATGGCCTGTCGGTCATCAGTGTGCGCATCGGCTGGCTGCCCCGCAACCCCACCGAAGCCGAGCGGCTGGTTGCCAGCAAAATCGGCAAGGATGTCTTCTTCAGCCACAACGACGCGGCCACCTTCCACCAGCTTTGTGTGGAATCGCCCACGCCGGGGCCGGGCCAATCGGCTATCCTCTTCGCCACCAGCCACCCCACCGACCGTATGCTGCTGGACCTGGAAGCGGCCAAACGGGTCATCGGCTACGAGCCGGAGGACATGTGGCCGCAGGGGTTGCCCTACGCGCTGAACGGATAAAACAGAAAGGCCACAGTCACGTGACTGTGGCCTTTCTGGGGTTTGGGTCTGGTAGCCCCTAGCGGAGCGAACTCCGAGGCGATGCTACCAGACCCGTCTTACTACGATAATCCATGAGCATCACCTCCTTTATAAATGGGATGGTGTATTCAGGCTGGGGCGCTGGAGGTCTGCGTCCTAGCTGGGCAGAGTATCTCACACTTTGGCGGGGCTGTCAAGTGCCGAAAATCAACAAATCAGCGAAAATCGCTGAGTCGTTGATTTCGATTCACCTTTTGCGTTCTACGCCATGCGACGGCGGTAGAGAACAAAGCCGCCGACAACCACGCCAGTCATCACAACGAAGACCCACGCGGGCCAGACCGGGCTGCTCTGGGAGAGGTCGGCACCAGTTACGGGCAACATTTCCGGGGCAGGCGCGGCCATTGCCGGGACAGGGGCCGCTTCCGCCATCATTTCGCCGGGGGCGAGGCCGTGGAAGGCAACCACTGCGCCAGAGCCGGGGGGACCGACTGCGTTGATGGCAACGTAGGCGTCACCCGCTTCGTTGAAGTCCAACGAAATGGGGAAGGAAAGCCCTTCGATAGCAACGTCGAACTCTGCGCCGCCTTTGATGTGGACGACAGCGCCGGAGTTCGGTTCGGGTCCCTGCTCGCCAAAGATGCCAAACTGGACGCCATAGAGACTGCCGTCCGGTCCCCAGGCCAGATCAGTCAGCATTGTGAGGCCCGTGGCGTAGTCGCTGACTGTGCCGTCGGGGGCTATCATCACCACTTTGGCTGATCCGGGCACAAAGGGCGCGCCGGAGAGGAAGGAGACGTAGGCGTTGCCCTCGCCGTCGAAAATTACATCGGTCGGTACAGGATCGGTCAACATCTCGCCGCCGTAATCGGGGCGGGGGAAGACGCCAGGCAGGGGATCGAAGACCGCCACCAACGAGACTTCGCCTGTAGCCGGGTCCACTTTCAAGAGATCGTTGCCGCCCGCGTCAGCCACGTAAAGCATTCCGTCCGGGCCGGCTTCCAGGCCGTAGGGGTGGGAGTCTAGCACGCTGGGATGGGGATTGTTGGCGACTTCAAACTCCCACGTACTGGCAACCATTGCCAGCGCGCCATCCGCGCCGATGCTGACCACCGCGCCGAAATTGTCAGGGATTGCGCTGTCGGGTGCGCCGATGCCCTGGCCGCTGGTGGCGTAAAGAACGCCGTCCAGCAGGGCCAACCGCGCACCGCCGACGGCTTCCATACCCAAATTGACAGAGGGCAAAGCCGCGATCATCTCCACCGAATAGTCGGCAGCGTTGATGCGGGCCACCTGCGCGCTGTCACCCAGCTTGGCATCAACCTCCTCGCCCGTCTCGCCGCTGATCCATTTGATGTCGGTCTCGCCGCCCAGACCGCTGTCTATGACCCACACATTGCCGTCGCCATCCACCAGAAGACCCTGGGGGCCGTTGAAACCCGCCGCGATCACTTCGCCGTCCGCGGTGGGGACGGGGCCGTCGTGCGCGCCGGCAATACCGGCAGTTGCCAGCAATACCAGAACCAAGAACACTCCGATCAGGCTGATCCGTCTGCTGCTGCTTCTCATAGTCATCTCCTTTTCAGTAGTCATTGAGTGCGCATTCCTGTCGAAAACGTGCCAACCGGCCAATTCGCTTGGTAACTATACATGACTAGCGCTGGTTGAGTAGGCTGGTGCTGTTTCCAGCCGTATCGAAACC
>JACQGT010000225.1 GCA_016199425.1 Chloroflexota bacterium | reverse complement strand
GGTTTCGATACGGCTGGAAACAGCACCAGCCTACTCAACCAGCGCTAGTCCTGTATAGCTACTCCGTCCTACAAAATTACATCTCCAAACGTCCTGCCAACGCGTTGCTCAGTGTAGACTCGTCGGCGTATTCCAGATCGCCGCCGGTGGGCAGACCGCGCGCCAGCCGCGTGACCCGTATGCCGAGAGGTTTGAAAAGGCGGGAGATGTACATCGCCGTCGCCTCCCCCTCCAGATTGGGGTTGGTGGCAAGCAGCAACTCCTGAACGGAAACTGCGCCTTCCTTCTCGCTCGCCTGCACGCGCTTGAGCAGTTCCCGAATTTTCAGGTCATCCGGGCCGATACCCTCCACCGGGGAGATGGCCCCGTGTAACACGTGATAGACACCCCGGAAGGCTCCCGTGCGCTCGATGGCCTGTACGTCCAGCGGTTCTTCCACTACGCAAATGATGGAAGCGTCCCGCTGGGGACTATCGCAGATGGCGCAGGGCTGGCGGTCGGCGATGTTGTGGCAGACGGAGCAGAAGACGGTTTTCTCCTTCAGTTCTGTCAGTGCTGCGGCCAGATTAAGCCCAATTTCGCTGTCCGCCCGCAACAAAAAATAGGCCAACCGGCTGGCGCTCTTGGGGCCAATGCCGGGCAGCCGGCTGAAAGCGTCGATGAGATTGGAGACGGGCTGGGCGAGGGATTGCATTGTCTAAAATCCAAGTCCGGGGATGTTCACCCCGCCGGTCACATCACCCATCCGTTCCTCGGCCAGGGCTTTGGCCTTTTCGGTGGCGTCGTTGAGCGCGGCCAGGAGCAGGTCTTGCAGCATCTCCACGTCGTCCGGGTCCACCACTTCGGGTTTCAGCCGCACGGCCTTCACCGCCTGGTGGCCGTCCATCACAATCTCCACCATCCCGCCACCGGAAGTGCCGACCACTTCTTCTTGCGCCAATTCTTCCTGGGTTTTCTCCATCTCTTCCTGCATCTTGCGCACCTGGGACATGAGATTGCCGCCGCCCAAGCCGCCAGGCAATCCACCGCCGGCCAGCGCACCGCCTCCGCCACCGGCAAAACCGTCACCTGTGCCAAAGCGACGCTGCCGGATGTTCTTTGATTTCTTCGCCATGAATGTTACTCCTGTCCCTATCGTGTGAAGTCTGTTGAATTATTGGGCCTGCGTGGTACGTGAAGCAATTTTGCGGCCCAGAAACGTAACTCGTGAAACGTGAGTGCAGACGGCCTTCTTCACGTTTCACGTTTCGCCGGACAATTTTGGCTGTCAGCTCCGCCGCCCTACGCTTTACGCTTTGCGCTCTTTTCGTCCTTCACCTGTGCGCCTAATTCGCTGACGGCAAATTCGAGCAGCGGATCGGGGCCGTCGGCCTTTGTATCATCCCGCACTACCCGGCCCGCCGCGGCAGAAAGCGCCGCACTCTCGCCTTCCTGACATTCCACGGCCACCTGCCGCCCGACAAACTGGGCCAGAATTGCGCTGACCTGGGCCAGCGTCTCCGGCTCGGAGATCATATCTTTGGCGAATTTGTTGTTGCCAAAGGCCAGGGCAATCGCATTTTCGCCGATGGCAATGTCACGCACGGCGCGCAGCGCGGCCTGCTGCTTCAGCCCGGAGCGTTCACGCACGGTAGCCAACACATCGTTCCATTGGGCGCGCAATTTGCTTACCGCGCCCTGATCCAGAGGAACAGGCATAGCCGGCTCGGCCTGCGCCTCTGTCGTGGGGGCTGCTTTCTTTTCAGTCAGGGCAGGCTTGACCGCAACGGGTTGGACGACAGCCGGTTGGACAGTCGCTGTGGCTGGTGCGGCAACCTGAACAACAGTAGCGGCGGGACCGCGCACCACTTCCACCAGAGCCAGCTCCAGGGGCAGTTGGGGCTGGTAGCCCCCCTTCAATTCCCCAATCGCCTCGCCAAAACGCTTGACTGCGTAAAGTGTCTGGGGTTGAGTAAGCTTCTGGGCCTGGATTTCCATACGCTTGACCGTTTCCGGTGAGCGGTCATCCAGCAGGCCGCTGTCACCGGTCATTTGAAGGAGCATCACGCCGCGCAGATGTTCAACCACCTGCGTCGTAAATTCCTGTAAGCTGGCCCCGCCGAGGAGCAGGCTGTGGATCAGGTGCAGCCCAGCGGCCACATTCTGCTCGGCCAGCGCGTCCACAAAGGCCGATACCGATTCGCTGGCGACGCTGCCCAAGACCTGATGGACCTGTTCCAGTGAGATAGCCTCGGCCCCGTAGCTGGTCATCTGGTCCAACAGGCTGATGGCATCGCGCATACAGCCCTGGGCGCTGCGGGCAATGGCTGTGAGCGCGGCATCCTCGGCCCCGATATTCTCTGCGCTGGCGATGTGGCGCAGGTGTGCGGCGATCTCCACCACAGGGATGCGGCGAAAGTCGAAGCGCTGGCAACGGCTATGCACAGTGGCCGGGATTTTGTGGGGTTCCGTCGTCGCCAGGATAAAGCGGGCGTGGGGCGGCGGCTCTTCCAGCGTCTTCAGCAGCGCGTTGAAGGCGTTGGTGCTGAGCATATGCACTTCATCGATGATGTAGATTTTGTAGCTGCCCTCGCTGGGGCGAAAGCCAACTTTGTCCCGCAACTCCCGGATGTCGTCCACACTGTTGTTGCTGGCCGCGTCGATCTCGATCAGGTCGAGCATCCGCCCTTCGCTGATAGCGACGCAGGTAGGGCAGACATCGCAGGGGCGATCCCCTTCCGGCCCGGTGCAGTTGAGCGCCTTGGCCAGAATACGCGCAGTACTGGTCTTGCCCGTGCCCCGGGGCCCAGAAAAGAGATAAGCGTGGGCCACCCGGTTATCGCGCAGCGCGTTGCGCAGGGTCTGGGTCACGTGCTCCTGGCCCACAACCTCGTCAAATGTTCGACTGCGCCACTTGCGATAGAG
>JACQGT010000015.1 GCA_016199425.1 Chloroflexota bacterium | reverse complement strand
GGGGCTGGGTCCCCTGGGCGTCTTTGCCGCGCTGCTCCACCTGCTCAACCACACCGCGGCCAAGTCGTTGATGTTCTATCTGGTGGGCAATCTGGAGCGCAAATTTGTGTCGCCCCTGCTCGCCAACACCCAGGGCGTACTCAAGGCCCTGCCCTGGACCGGCGCGCTCTTCGCCGCCGGTCTGATGGCGCTCATCGGCTTACCGCCGGGCGGCATCTTTATCAGCGAATTTGCGCTCTTCCGCGCCGGCTTCGCCCAGGGCCACCCCTGGCTGATGGGGAGCGTTCTGATTCTGCTGGCCATTATCTTCATTTCGTTTCTTCACCATCTCAATTCGATGCTCTATGGCACACCGGCAGATGGAATCGCGCTGGGCGAGCCTTTCACCTGGCGCACCGCGCTGCTCTTTGTCAGCGTGGCCGTGCTGGTGACGCTTGGCCTGACCTTACCCGCGCCGGTGGCAACGCTGCTCAACCAGAGCGTGGGGATTGTGGCGCGCTAAAACAAAACGCCAAATGTATGAAGGGGAATTCGATGACTGACTTTTCACACCTCCACAGCGCTCTGGCTGCCCAGTTCCAGGGCCAGGTGATGGATATACAGGTTCGACGCGGCAATGAACTGCATCTGCGGCTAGCCCGGGGTGCGGCTCTGCCCCTGGCGCAACTTTTGCGCCGAGAGTTTCAAGCCGAACCGATTTTTCTGGCCGCCAACGACCGTCTGGCCGACACAGGCCGCATAGAAGTCCATTATCTCTTTGCCAACGGACGCGAAAATTGGTTTGTCCACGCCAGCAAAGAGTTGCCACCCGACGACCTGACCATCACCTCTCTGGGCACATTTGCCTATGCGTTCTCCCGTTTCGAGCGGGAATTGAAGGATATGTTCGGCATCACTGCTGCAGGTCAGCCGGACCCTCGCCCGCTGGTGCGCCACGGTTTCTGGCCGGAAAGCTACCACCCCTTGCGCAAAGACGCCACGCCGCCCATCGACTTTCACGACGACGGCACCCGCTTCCCCTTCCTGCCCGTAGGCGGCGAAGGCGTCTATGAAATTCCTGTGGGGCCGGTGCATGCCGGTATCATCGAACCGGGACACTTCCGCTTCAGTGTTGTCGGCGAGACAGTCATCGACCTGAAGATTCGCCTCTATTTCACCCACAAGGGCACGGAAAAACTGTTCGAAGGTCGCCTGCCCGGGGCCGGCGTAGAATTGGCGGAACGCATTTCCGGCGATACAACCATCGGTCACTCCCTGGCCTATTGTCAGGCCGTTGAATCTCTGGCCGGCTGTGACGCGCCGCCCCGGGCCCGCTATCTGCGCACTGTCCTGCTGGAGATGGAGCGGCTCTACAACCACATCGCCGACTTTGGCGCGATTGGCAATGACACAGGCTTCGCCTTTGCCCAAAGCCAGGCCCTGCGCATCCGCGAACGGCTGCTGCGGGTCAACAAGCGGCTGACCGGCAATCGGCTGCTGCGCGGAGGCATTGTGCTGGGCGGCGTCGGCCACGATATCCCCGCGGATCTGGACCTGGCAGCGGAGTTGCGCTCTGTCTTGGCTGATTTCAACGAAGTGGTGGAGATCAGCCTGAACAATACGATGCTGATGGACCGGCTGGAAGGCGCTGGCCGGCTGACCAACGAGACGGCCCGCGGCTACGGCGTCACCGGCTATGTGGCCCGGGCCTCTGGCATAGACGCCGACGCCCGCCGGGATCATCCCTGCGCCGCCTATGCCGATTTGCGCTTCCCCGTGCCGGTACACGAGAGCGGGGATGTCTATGCGCGCACGATGCTGCGTGTGGAAGAGGCGCGCACCGCCGTCGATCTCATCACCCAAGCCCTGGCCGCCCTGCCCAGCGGCCCGCTGACCGCGCCCCTGGGATCGTTACCGGCCTGGCAACCGGCTTTTTCCATTGTAGAAGCCTGGCGCGGCGCGCTGATCCACTGGGTGATGGCCGACACAGAGGGGCGGCTCTACCGGGTGAAAGTGCGCGACCCCTCCTTCGTCAACTGGCCCGCGCTCTCTATGGCGCTGCTCAAAAACATCGTGCCCGACTTCCCTCTGTGTAACAAATCGTTCAACCAGTCCTATTCGGGGAATGATCTTTGAGACGCTCGTTTTCTTGTGGTTGACAATGCCAAAATGATCGAATATATTTGAATTATGGTGATTCAAGATGCTTCTCTCGATACATCCTTCTGGGTGATGTCCAGTAAAATCGGCCTCGTCCCGTACTTGTTTGATTTTTTTCGCGTCCATTATTGTCAAGCAGTCGCCGATGAAATCATCACCACTGATCCGGAAACGACGATGCTGATCTATCCTCAGGCGATGCTCTTTCGGGTCATGCGCGACGATGGCAGACTACATCTGGTTGAGCCGGAGAAACCACTGCACCTGTACGGCGTTGGTGAAGCCCATGCCATTGCTTTGGCCCGCGAGCGAAATTGGGTCTTACTGATCAACGATTCGCGCCCGCTACAGTTTGCCCAATCGATTGGCATTTTCTGCATCAGCGTACCCGAATTCTGCGTATTGTTGTATACACAGGGCAAGATTACTGAGGCGGCTGCGCTCGGCTATCTGAAACGGCTACGTTCAACCACCAGCCCTCGCTTGCTTAACCAGGCAGAGCAAGTAGTAAACGAATTTGCGCGCAGTCAGAATAGAGATTCAGGAACAACCAAATGAGCCAGACCATCACCAAATCGATCCGTTTGAGTATGGCTGAATCCGCCGAAATCGCCCGATTGAGCGCGCAGACTGCTACCTCCGAGGCGGCCCTCCTGAAACAGTGGGTGCTGCGCGGTGTTCAATCCCACAAACTGGATCTGGCCGTGCAAGCCTATATGAACGACCGGGTAGATATCCGCGGCGGTGCGCAAATGGCGGGAGTTTCCTACAACCGCTTCATGCATGAATTGGAGGATCGGCGCGTCCTGATTCTGGACGACGATCGTTTTCTGGATCGGCTCTCGGCGCTGGCTGACCTGTTCGAAGACAAAGGGCTGAAGGAAGTTGCTCAAAAAGTAGCCGAACAACCTGACCAGTCTATCGACGACTCTCTTGCCCCATAAGACAGCCTCGCTTTGCCCCCATCTTCCCCGCGTGCTATGCTTGGGGGACAGACTTTCCGCGTAGTCTGCCCAACCCCACAGGATGCACGTCATGGCTTCTGCCCCAACAGATACTGCTCAGACCGTTGACGCAGCACCCGCTGAACCGACGACCATCGAAAAGCTGCGCGGGCTGCGCTGGTCGATTGCCTCCAACTCGGCCAACACAGTTTTTGTCCAGTACACCTTCTTTGGGTCGATCTTCGTTCTCTTCCTCAACGAACTGGGGCTGAACAAAGGGCAGATCGGCTTCCTGCTCTCTCTGCTTCCCTTCACCGGCCTGATCTCCATCTTCATTGCGCCGGCGGTGGCCCGCTTCGGCTACAAGCGCACATACGTCACCGCCTGGGCTGGACGCACAGCCATCGCCACATTTATGCTGCTCACGCCCTGGGTTGCCGCCACCTACGGGCTGGACGTCACCCTCATTTTCATCTCCGTGACTGTTGCCGCCTTTTCCCTGGCCCGTTCCATCGGGATGACGGCCAATATGCCCTGGGTGCAGGAATATGTGCCGGACACAATGCGCGGCAAATACACGGCCACCAGCAACATCTACACATCCGTCATCGGCTTCGTCGCGGTCACCCTGGGCGGCTTTGTGTTGGGGCGGGTGATAGGGCTGCCCGGCTTTGTCATTCTGATCAGCGTGGGTGTGTTGGGCGGTTTCGTTTCCACCTGGCTGGCTTCGTTTATTCCCGGCGGCGCACCCATCCCCAGCCGCCCGCAGCAGAAACGCCAGCGAGATTTGGGCACAGCCCTGCGCGATAGCAACTATATGCGCTATCTGATCGGTGTGGCGCTCTTGACCCTGGCGACGGTCCCCCTCGGCTCCTTCCTACCCCTCTTTATGCAGGAAGAGGTGGGTCTGTCGTCGGGCAATATCGTGCTGCTCCAGATTGGCACTCTGGCCGGGGGGCTGGCGACGAGCTTTGTCTGGGGCTGGGCCGCAGATCGCTACGGCAGCAAGCCGGTGATGCTCTGGGGGCTGCTCCTGCGCATGACGCTGCCTGTGCTCTGGATGCTGATGCCCCGCCACTCCCCCATCAGCCTAGCCGTGGCCCTGGGGATCGCACTTTTTCAGGGCCTGGCGGATATGGGCTGGGGCATCGGTTCGGCCCGTCTGCTCTATGTAAGTGTTGTGCCTAACGCCAAGCGCTCTGATTATATGGCCCTCTACAACGCCTGGACGGGCATTGCTGGGGGCGTCAGCCAACTGGTGGGCGGTCAATTGCTGCAAGCATCTCAGGGGGTCAGTGGTCAACTCTTTTTCCTGACCCTCAATCCCTACATCCCGCTCTTTCTGCTTGCGCTGGTGCTGCCTCTCTTCAGCCTGCTGGTCATGCGCGCCATCCGCCTGACGGAAAGTGTGGGGATGGGCGAGTTCGTCGGTATCTTCCTGCGCGGCAACCCCTTCCTGGCGATGACCTCCCTCATCCGCTATCACCTGGCCAAGGACGAGCAGTCCACCCTACTGGTCACAGAGCGGCTGGGCCAGACCCGCAGTCTGCTGGCTGTGGATGAATTGCTCGAAACCCTGCAGGACCCCCGCTTCAATGTGCGTTTCGAGGCAATCATCGCCATCTCCCGGATGCCTGCGGACCCGCGGCTGACTGCCGCGCTCATCGACATTCTCCACGGCAGCGAGCTGGCTCTGGCGGTGGTGGCGGCCTGGGCCCTGGGACGGGTCAACGATCCCACGGCCTACGACGCTCTCCGGCGCGGGTTGGAATCGGACTTCCGCTCCATCCAGGCCCACTGCGTCCGCGCGCTGGGTTCTCTGGGCAATCCGGAAGTGATTCCCCTGCTCAGCGAGCGGCTGAGCAGGGAAGAGAATCGGGGCTTGCAGATGGCCTATGCCTCGGCCCTAGGCCAGTTGGGCGCGGCCGACGCTGCAAACGATCTGCTCGCTCTCCTGCGCGACACTGACAACCCCGGCGCACGGCTGGAAGTGGCCCTTTCTCTGGGTCGTCTGGTGGGCAACGAACACAATTTTGTCCAGTTGGCCCGCAATGTGCGTTCGGACCCCGGCACGACGCTGGCCCAGGCTGTGTTGGCGTTGAAACGGCGGCTGGACCGTACCAGCGCAGACGCACAGGCTCTGCACTCCCTCTTGGACGAGGAGATGGCTGTCCTGGGCCACGGGGAGGTGGAGGGCGGCTCCCGCTCCCTCGGCCAGCTCATCCGTCAGATGCCCCAGGAGCATTTCGACGACACCGCCCGGGCCATCCTGTCCGAATGCGCCGACCGCCTGGAAGAGAGCGGCGCAGAGCATCTGGAATATGCCATCCTGGCCCTGCATACGCTGGACGCGGGGTGGAAGTGAGAGGGGGCAAGTGGCAGGAGGCAGGGGGCACAAGTGGCAGGGGGCAGGTGATAAGTGTCTACGATCCCCCATTCCGCATTGAAAGGACGCCCATGAACGGCGCGCAAAGTCTCATCCACACCCTCGTCAACGGCGGGGTGGAGCTCTGTTTTATGAACCCCGGCACGTCGGAAATGCACTTCGTGGCCGCGTTGGACGGCGCGCCGGCCATGCGCGGGGTGCTCTGTCTTTTTGAAGGGGTGGCGACGGGCGCGGCCGACAGCTATGGGCGGATGGCAGGCAAACCCGCGGCCACGCTGCTCCATTTGGGGCCGGGGCTGGGCAACGGCATTGCCAATCTGCACAACGCCCACACACCGCTGGTCAATATCGTGGGCGAACATGCCACCTGGCACATCCAGCGCCCGGGGCCAGGACCGCCAGTGCGGGGGTCTAATTTCCCAGAGCCCGCCAGGCATCCCACAGCAGCAGCGGCGCCAGGCGCAGGTCTGTGTAGGGCGCGTCGTAGCTGCTGTCTTGACAAGAAAGGGGCGCAGACCCCCTACGTTTGCCGTCCGACCGGTCAGGGTTGGTTCTGCCACCAGCGGATCTCATCCGCTTCGCTGTTGAATTCATAGGTGGATGTGATCAAATCGGGCCGGTTATCGCCATTGGGATCGCCCACGGCTACGAATGTCAGACCGGTGTATCCGTTGCTGATGGAGTGGTCTGTCCATCCACCCGGCTCGTTGGCGTACCAGAGGAGCAGATCGGACACTTTGTCCGCCACAGCCGCGTCCGTATCCCCATCTCGGTCAAAGTCTCCGGCGACGATACGGCCATCCTCCGAACCAAAGCTGTCATCGATGGTGCGGCTGGTCCAGGCGTTGCGCGGGTCGGCGGGCGGATCGTACCAAAAACTCCCGCCGGCGCTGAAGACAAGCAGCTCCCAGGCCGGGTCCCCATCCATCTGGGCCAGATACGCCCCGGACGGTTGGCTGGGCGCGGCCAGATTGTGGCGGGTAAATCCAGGGGCTGGGTCAGGCGTCCCGGCTGCGCGCTGGTTTTCATACCAGGCAATGACGTTTCCTGCTCTGCTGGTAGCAATAACATCCAGCACACCGTCTCCATCCACATCGTGGACCAATAGACTCTGCACATCGGCCAGAGCAGCGTCTATGGACATTTTGCTCCAGACGGCGTCATTGTTGCCTTTGCGATACCAATATAGACCATCGCCATTGTCATCGATACGCATCGCGCCCACTACCACTTCGGGAATGCCATCGCCGGTCAGGTCGCCGCTGGCAATGGTCCGAGCGCCCCAGAGTGCGGCGTCAATGGTGTGACGACTCCAATTGCCCTGCACGTCGCCCGGATTTTTGTACCACTGGACGATCCCCGGCGAGCAGAAGCTGCACACAATGCGGTCAAAGAGACCCACCGCGGCCACGTCCAGGTCCGTGTCTCCGTCGAAATCAGCGACAGTCGTCATCATCGCCACAATTGCGCCGTCGCCGGAGAGGGAGACGGGCGACCAGGCGCTGCCGTTGCCGCCTCCGTTGCTGTTCTGACCGTTGACGTAGAGGTAGACTGCATCGGTCAGGCTGTAGGAAACGATGACATCCTCATCGCCGTCCCCGTCCAGGTCAACGCTTTGCACCCCCTGGCCGTGACGACGGCTGTTGTCTATCAGCCGGTTCTGGAACGTAGCGCTGCCCGTCTGGCCCGTGGCTGTAGGTGTGGGTGTTTGGGTTGGTGTGGCAGTTCGGGTCGGCGTCGGCGTAGCAGTCGGCGTTGACGTGGCAGTGTTGGTCCGGGTTGCCGTCGGCGTAGGGCTGGCCGCAACTGCGACATCCCGCTGGGTCATGGGCAGGTAGAGAGCGTAGGCGATTGTGGTTCCGGTAGCCGTGGCGGTGGGTGTGACAGTTGGCGTCGGTGAGGGTGTGGCTGTCGGTGTAGCGGTAGGCGTTGGTGTGGTTGTGGCCTGCGGCGGCGAAGCGCTGTAGATGATCAAATCGTCAATGATCCCCCGGGCACTAAAATTGCCCTCCTGATTGCCCGCACCAACAAAAAGGGTCATCCCGGCCCCGTCGCCCAGATTCCACCCACCTGTCACTGGCCCTCCATCCACCCGCTGCCCGTTGACGTAGAGACGCAAGGGATCTGTATCCGCGCTGTTCCACACAGCCCGGATGTGTACCCACTCCCCGACATTCCAAAGGGGGGCGCGATAGTCGGCCAGGGCCACGTAGTTGTTCCAATTCCCGTCCACAAAGGAGAGGGTCAATCTGTCCCCCTCGCTCAGCGTAAGTCGGGGCGCGTTATAGATGTCCCCAACAGCCAGCAGATAGTGTACTACATCATCCGCGTCTGCGGC
>JACQGT010000224.1 GCA_016199425.1 Chloroflexota bacterium | reverse complement strand
TTGTCCACCAGCCCGCCGATGGTCACTGTCCAAGGCGCAAGCGGGAAGTTTTTGGCAACCTGGGCCACGGCCTGCTTGTCTGTGCTGAACTCGTAGTAGTTGTTGTAGTTGGTGATCTGTTCGAAGGTGTTGAGGGGATCGCCCAACTCATCGGCGGCCGCGCCGGCCGTGGGTGCGCGGCTGTCCGGGGTGGCCGTGGGCGCGGCCTCGGCTGCGGAAGCCGAGGCCGCCGGGGCTGGGGGCGGCTCCATTCCACAGGCGGCCAGCGCGGCTACGCTCAACGCCGCGCCTGCGCCCACCATCCATTGGCGGCGGTTGAGATAAACCTTCTCCGGTGTGATCTCGTACCAGGGAATTTGGGGATGCTTGTTCATTGCTTGATGCCTCTCAGAATCTGTAGGGCGGGTTGCGTACCCGCCGTCGATGGCGGGTACGCAACCCGCCCTACGAACGCTCAAGACCCATTCCGGGAATCGACCAGGACAATACGGGAACTTCCAGGCAGATTCTGGTCGATTCCCGGAGCGAGGCTGAGCAGTTACGGCTATCCTTAGAATACCCGGATTCTCTCACTTTTTTCTTGTCGAACTCTTATCAAATGGTTACATCTATCCATTTTAGCGTCGATACCCCGCCACTTCTGTGATGTGCTATACTGCTTTGCGTAACACAAGCTGTCAGCTTGTGCCTGTGCGACCTGTCAGGTCGCGTTACAACTGCCCACTCGTGGATTCACCCAATGACCCTTCCCGTCATCCACCCCATTTTTGTCCACTTTCCCATCGTTCTTCTCATTGGTTCCAGCGCGGCGGCCCTGGCCTACTTTCACTGGCAGCCCCGGCCTGAACTGCGTCTGTTGACCTGGTGGCTGCTGCCTCCCGGCTGGCTTTCTCTGCTGGTGACAATCCTCACCGGCATCATCGACCAGGGCGGCTTGCCCCCGGATGCGCCCTACCGGGCCCTTCTCAACCTGCACACCACCAGCGGATTGATCCTGGCCCTGCTCTACGGGGATTTGCTCTATCGGGGCTGGCTGCACTGGTCACGCCTGCGCAGTGGGGAAACGAAGCGGGGCAGACCGCCGGTCACTGGTGACTTTCTCGACCAGTCAGGACGCAAATGGCCCCTGACTATTCAACTTCTCCTCGGCATTGCCCTCGTCATCTGGAGCGGCTGGCTAGGGGGCGAACTGGTCTACGTGTGGGGGGTAAATGTCGGATCGTAGGGTTGCAGAGCTGACAGCCACAGATACTTGTCAGAGAGTGAAACGTGAGTAACCCGTTACGACGCTCACACTCCGTCGTCAAATATAGCGAACATACTCTGCCAAGAGGAGCCTTTGATGGCAGACGAACCAATAGGAAACGAATCCCAATGGAAGCAACCATCAAACTGGACCAATTTTTGAAGCGAGTGGGCGCGGTGATGTCTGGCGGCGAGGCCAAACTTCTGATCCAGGAGGGATCCGTCTCGGTCAACGGGGAGGTGGAGACACGCCGCGGCCGCCAACTCCACGAGGGAGATCGGGTGGTCATCGAAGGGGAGGAATTTGTGGTGGAGGGATTGAAGCAGTGAACCGCATATGGGAAACTGATTACTGCTCACTGACAACCGCCGCCTCGCTCACCCCGTCCACCGCCAGGACGGGCCGCAGCGCGGCGATGGCGCACTCCACCATCCCGTCGTTCGGCTCGCGGGTGGTCAGTTTTTGCATGAGCAGACCGGGCGCAATCAGAGCGCGCATGACCGGGTTCTTTTCGTGGCGGGCGCTGAAGCGAATGATCTCGTAGGCGATGCCCGCCACAATCGGAATCAGCAGCAGCCGGGTGACAAAGCGCAGGAGCAGAGCCAGCCAGTCCGGCTCGATCCCGGCAAAGGTGAGGGGCGCAAAAAGGAAGATACTGATTACCAGCACGTAGAGTAGAAAACTGGTCCCGCAGCGGGTGTGCTGCACACTGTGGCGCTGCACGTTGGCAACAGTCAGCTCCTCGCCCGCTTCGTAGGCGTTGATAGTCTTGTGTTCCGCGCCGTGATAGCCAAAGACCCGGCGGATGTCGGGCATCAGCCCGATGGCCCACAGATAGAGGACGAAGAGCGCCAGCCGAATGCCCCCCTCAAAGATCGCATCCACCGCCGCGTGATCATCGAAAAAGCCCGCCAGCCATTGGCTGGCATAAGTGGGCAGCAAAAAGAAGAGGCCGATGGCAAAGGCCAAGCTGGTGGCAATCGTCGTCCAGGCAACCGGGCCGGAAAACGCCACCGGCTCAGCCTCTCCCTCCTCCTGCATCGCCACGTCCGCGCTCCACATGAGGGCGCGCATTCCCAGCCCCAACGCATCCCACAGCATCGCCAGCCCGCGCACAAAAGGCCATTGCCCCCAGGCGCTCGTATAAATTTTGGCGGTCAGCGCCTCCTCGTGGAGGATAATTTCATTTTGGGAGTTGCGCACGGCCACCGCCATGGATTTGCGCCCCCGCATCATCACCCCTTCGATGACCGCCTGCCCGCCGTAGTATTGTGTGCTCAATGCTCAGTCTCCTCGACTGGATAGTTTACTCCGCTTGTAACTGCTCAACCAGGAAAAGCGGGGACGCAGATTTTCCTGATTTGGATTGATCTGCGCAGATCAATTCAGATCAGGAAAATCTGCGTCCCCTTTTTGCTTCCAGCAGAGCAGTTACCTCCGCTCAGATAATCAATCCTACCACAAGCAGCCCCAAAGCCAGCAGGGCCACACCCCAGCCTGCCAGCTGCTCGATCCAATCAGACGGAGCATCCGCCGCGGGCAGGGGGGAAAATTCATCCGCGGCCAGGGCAAAGGGCAGATACTCACCCTCGGATCGCGCGCAGCCGGGCGCGGCTGTGGGTGTCAGCATCCAGCCCATCCCGCCGGGCAGGGGCGCCCCGCCCCCCGTGCGCACAGATTCGGCCAGGGTCAGGGTAGCGGCAAAGGTAGCGCTATCGTTGCCGCCGTACAACGGGCCCGCCCGGCGCTCTTTCTGCCATTGGGTCGCGCCCAACAGCCAGAGATCGCCCTCCCCGCCGGCCACAATCCACGGCTGCACCACGCCCGGACGGATGCGCGCCAGCCGGTGTAGGGCCGCCAAAGGGAATGCGCTGTCGGGATGCAGCGTATCCCACCCCAGGGCCAGAACGGGCGTCTCACCCGCTTCTAACGCCATTTCCAACCGTCGCCGCCACAGGGCGGACAGGGAGCCGGGATTGGAGTAGAGGTTCATTCCAGAAGTCCCTCCGCTGCGGATGACCCAACCACGAGAGAATTTTCCAGCAGCCGCTCCAAAGCCAGACCGCTTTGGGGATGGCTCAAAAACTCCGCCCAATCTCCCAGGCCCGCTTCCGGCAGCAGCAACTCAAGGGGAGTACACAGCCAGAGGCTCTGACCGATGATAAAGGCCAGTGGCCGGTGTGCGGATAAAAAGAGCAACGCAGGCAGGACCATCCGGCTGCGCGCCAGGAAATGCAGGCCCGGCGCGCACCTGGACAGGATTTCGTCTACTTCCCGCGAGATGGGTCCGTTCATGCCAGGATTGTACCACAAGGCATGCAATTCAGTATTGATTCTGCATAGGCTGTGGTATACTTTCCCGTGGATTTGCCGCCCTCTGTCCGGCGCAGAGCCATTGATGATTTCTATTCAACCGACTGCGGCTTCAATTTATGACTGATTTCTCTTGCGTTTCTTATCTCAGACCGACCTCTTCTCGTTTGTCAGCCCGTTTGATGTTGCTCGTTGTCCTATTGTTTGGGAGTTTGCTGCTCCTGGCCGGTTGTGAGGGGAACGATCCGACGGCCACAGCGACACCAACAAAGACGCCTTTGCCCGCAGGCGAGCCGGTTATCGCGACGGCGGCCCAGGCAACAGATACACCCGTGCTGCCCACAGCCACCCCGCAGCCGCCGACGCCCACAGCGCTGCCCGCCAATGTTGCGCCTTATACGGGAAAAGAGGTGGCTGACGCGATACTACTGCAGAAACGACCAGTCCTCATCTGTGTAAACAACGACGCCGCAGGACGTTCCGCCCACTACGGGCTGGGCAAAGCGGATTTGGTCTACGAATATATTGTGGATGGCTTTACGGTCACGCGCATCACAGCGATTTACCAAAGCCAGAATGCGGAGCGGGTGGGTCCCGTGCGCAGCGCCCGTATGCCCAACATCTGGATGACCCAGATGTACGACGGCGCGCTGGCCTGTTCGGGTGGCAGCGACGAGATTCGCTACCTGCTCAAAAACGAAGTCGGCTTTCCTTATCTGGATATGGACATCGACGATCCGAGTAATACGGTCTACTTCTCCAGTGTAGGGTCGGACTATCGCACACGTGTGCAAAGTAGCACAGATGGGGTACATCGCTGGCTTGCCGACTATCGACAAACGCTGCAAAGGCTATTGCCAAACGAACAGAATGCGACCAAACGCGCCAAGATGGAAGAGATGATCGGCAATCTCATACGGCCATGGCAACGACCGGCCTTTCTGTATAGCGAGAACCCGGCTACTTTTGACGCTGGCCCAGCCAGCGTGGTTCAGATACCCTATCCCGGCGGCAGTAGCGTAGAGTGGCGCTACGATGCCCAGCGCAACCAGTACGTGCGCTTCCAGGGCGGCCAGGCCCATATTGACAACGAAACCGGCGGCCAGATTGTCACCGACAATGTGATTGTCCTCTTTGCCAACCACGCCCTGACCGATATTGTGGAAGACAGCCTGGGCACAAAGGGCGTGAATATCGAACTCTACGGCTTTGGCGACTTCCGCATCTTTCGGGATGGTCGGGTCTACGAGGGGACGTGGCGAGCCAACGACGAAAGCCCCCCCCGTTGGCTGGGGGCGGGCGAACAGATCGTCCCGCTGAAGCCGGGGCAAAGCTGGATTCAGGTGGTGCGCCCGACGGACGTCATCACCTATCAATAGTTGTAGGGGCGCTGCTTGCTGCGCCCGATGCCCACCGGGCGCAGCATGTAGCGCCCCTACGCTACACGTGGAACCGAATAGACTGCAATGGAAAGCAGGTGGGCGGCCCGCATAGGCAGCCTTTCACCTGCTTTCTCCTTTATCAGTAGATCGCAATGCTGCCAAACCTGACTTTGGACTGGTGACTGCGGACTACTGTTTATAGATAGACTGAGAATATGTCCACTGAATATCACGACGTAGCTGCGCGCGAACATTACGCGGCCAGCCTGCGCAAAGCACAACTAACCGATCTGCTGGGTCTGATCACAGGCACAGACACCAATCTGGTCAGCTTTGACGAAGTGGCACAGCGCCTGAAAGCGCGCCAG
>JACQGT010000223.1 GCA_016199425.1 Chloroflexota bacterium | reverse complement strand
TCCGGGTTCACATTGCTCAGGCGGCGCAGCCGGGCCCGGGTCTCGCGCACCTCCTCCTCCAGCCCCGCCGCCAGCTCCGTGACCGCCGGCAACTGGGCCACAATTGTGTCGAAGGGCAGGGGCGGCTGGTAGGCCACGTCCTCGCTCTGCTCCATCTCGGCCAGGCCAAAGTCCTGGCGAATCTCCCCGCGCAGAGTCTCCAGCCGGTCATCGGTCCGTTGCAGCTTCAATTGGGCCGCGTTGGATTGGGACTCATCCTGGCGTAGCAGTTGCTGCAGACGCCTTTCTTCACTTTCCGTCTGCACTTGCCGGCTGTGAAGTTGGGCCAACTCGGCCTCTGCCGGAGCGATCTCCGCTTGCAGCGCAGCCATCTGCTCGGTCAGACGCGCTTCCGCCGCGCTCCCTTCCCCCGTCTCCCCGTCCAACTTTTCCATCTCCTGCACCAGCCCGGCCAGGCGCTGACTTTTGGAATCAACCTGGCTTTTCAGCGTCTCGCTGCTGCGCCGGATGGCGTCGAGAGCGGCCTGACGGTTGCGCAGATGGCCCTGGCTCTCGGCGGCCACGGCGCGCAGATCAGCCAGTTGGCGCAGCAGATCGTCCACACTGGCCGCGCCGGCCGCCGCCTCCGCCGTCTGAAGTTCGACGGCCAATTGGCTTTCCCGCTCGACAAATGCGGCCAATTCCTGGGCCAGTGTCGTTTCCTGCTCGTCCAGGCGACTGCGTTCGCTGTCCATTTGGTGGCTGCGTTTCTGCTGCCAGGCGGCCCGCTCCTGGGCCTGGGCGTGCTGCAGCCGGGCGCGTTCCTGGGCCTGTTGGGCTTGCGACGTCGCCTGACGGGCGGTTTCGGCCTGGGCGCGGCTCGCGGCCAGACGGCTCTGGGCCGCGGCCAATGCCTGGCGCGCCTGCTCGCCCTGCTCCTGCGCGCGTTGGGCTGTCTGCCGGGTGGCGACCATCTGATCAGGCATCTCCCGGTACTCCCGCTCCCGAGCCAAAATGGAATCGTCCTGACGGCGGCCATCGCTGCCGCCGGTGACCGCACCGCCGGGCCGCACAATCTCACCGCCCAGGGTGACGACCGTCGGCGTCGGCCCCCGCTGGCGGTCCAGAGCGCGGCGGACCGCGGGCAAATCCTCGGCCACCCAGACCCGGTTGAGCAGTTGCTGGGCGGCCTGGGCGACGGCTGGCGTGTAGGTGACCAGTTCCGCTGCGTTGCCCAGAATGCCCGGTTCTGCGGGCGCGTCGATGGTGGGAAGAAGGTTCAGCCGGTCCAGAGGCAAAAAGGTGGCCCGCCCCTGGCCGGAATTTTTGAGAAAGTCGATAGCGGCCTGGGTGTCGTCCCAGCGTTCGGTGATAAGGTTCTGGAAGGCAGCGCCCAGCGCGGTTTCGATGGCTTTGTCCAGATGGGCAGGCACGGAAAGTTGGGAGGCGACAGTGCCGACGACGCCCGCCAGTTGGCCCCGGCCGGCGGCCTGCAAGACCGCACGCACGCCGTTGGCATAGCCAGCGCCTTCGTTGCGCAGCCGTTCCAGCAGGTCGAAACGGGTTTGCAGCCGGTCCGCGACCCGCTCGGCCTCGTGGAGGGCCTGCTCGGTCTGGGCCAATTGGGAGCGCAGGGCGGCAATCTGGCCTTCCCCCGCCGCAACTGCACCTTGGGCTGTTTGCGCGGCCTGGGCGCTGTGGGCCGCGTCACTTTCCACCTGGGAGAGCAGGGCGGCCGCGCTCTCTACGGCGGCATTTGCCTCGGTCAAACCCTCACGCTGGGACGCGGATTCGTCGTGCAGACGGGTGCGGGCTTCGCCGATCTGTTGCAGACGGCTGCGCCGGTCGGCCATCCGTTCGTCCAGTTTGCGCTGTTCGGCGCGCAGGGAATCCAGCCGATCCACCAGCCCGGCCCGCTCCTGCTGGCGTTGGCGCAGGTGGCTTTGCGTCCGCTCCACATCGGCCTGACGGTGGCTGTGGTCGAGTTGGGCGGCCTCCACCTCGGCGCGTAGACTACGCATACGCTGGGCGGCAAACGTGGCTTCCTTCTGCAACTCCGCCACCTCGCGTGCCGTTTCGTCGCGGCGGGTGAGAAGCTGGCTGCGCCGTTCGGTGGCAACGGCCAGATTGCGCTGCAACTCCTCGGCCTGGCGGCGGCGCTCGGCGGCGGCGCTCTGCTGCCGGTTCAGGCTCTCGCGCAGGGCAGTCTGGGCGCGGCGGCTGGCCTCGATCTGCACGCTCACCTCTTCCAGCCGTTTGCGCCGGGCGCTGGTGATGCGGCCGGCGGCTTCGCTCTGGCGGCGCGCCTGGGTGAGTTCTTCCAGGGTGGTGTGCCAGCGGAAGCCGTACCACTGATGCAGCAGCCCTTTCAGGTCGGCGTCCACCTGCGCCCGCTCTTTGGCCCGCTCGGCCTGGCGTTTCAGTGAGCTTAGGCGGGGCGCAAGCTCGGCCACAATGTCCTGCACCCGGCCCAGATTCTCCTGGGTGGCGTCCAAACGGCGCAGGGCCGTGGCGCGCTTGGCCTGATGGCCGGTGATGCCGGCGGCCTCCTCGAAGAGACCCCGCCGCTCCTCCGGTTTCAGGCTGAGCACCTGGTCGATCAGCCCCTGGCCGATGACGGCATAGGTCCGTTTGCCCAGGCCGCTGGGGGCGAGGAGTTGGGTGATCTCCTGCAAACGCACCCGCTGGCCGTTGAGCAGATACTCGTTTTCGCCGTCCCGGTAGGCCCGGCGGCTGATCTCCACCTCGGCGAAGTCGATGAGCAGTTCGTTGTCGCTGTTGTCCAGGGTCAGGCTGACCTGGGCCATGCCCATACGCGCCCGCTTGTCGCTGCCAGAAAAGATGACGTCCGCGGTCTTTTTGGAGCGCAGCAGGCCAAAACTCTGCTCGCCCAGACACCAGCGCACCGCGTCGGCCACGTTGCTCTTGCCGCTGCCGTTGGGGCCGACCACCGCGGTCACGCCGGGGTCGAAGACAAATTCAGTTTTGCGGGCAAAGGTCTTGAAGCCCTGGATGACAATGCGTTTGATGCGAAGCATACGGAGTTAGGAGTTGCGAGTTATGGGTGTTGGTCGCAGACTATTGTCAGATCGGGGCAAAGACCGACCGCCACAGCCCAGGCAGGACGAGTTCGGCGAGCAGCCCCCCGGCGACGAGGGCCAGGGAGAGGACGATCAGCCGCCGCTGGGTGGAGAGGTAGTGGGCCGGGTTCCAGTTGTTGAGCAGCAGGGGCTGGATGAGCAGGACGAAGAGCCCGGTGTAGCCGGCCAGTTGGGCCAGCCGCCAGGGGGCCAGGCCGAGTAGAATGCCCAGGGGCGAGCCGGTCCCCCGCCACAAGCTGCCCATGCCGTAGGCCAGCAGATTGACGCCTTTGACCAGAAACCAGCCGCCCAGCAGACCGACAGTCGCCAGGCTGCCCAGGACGACCCCGGCGATTTCGCCCAGACGGGCCAGGGGCGCGGCCAGCAGTGAGCCAGGGGCAGCGCCGCCAGCGTAGGCCCATTCGATCAGCCCCGTGCGGTAGAGAAAGCCGTCGTGAATCGCCTTCTCCACGGGCACGGGCAGCAGCCAGGCCAGCGTCAGAAAGAGCAATCCCTGCACCAGTAGCCAGACCGTTGCCACGCGCAGGGCCGCGGCGACCCCTGCACGGCGCAGGGCGATGGCGGTGAAAACGGTCAACCCCAGGGCCTGGATGACGGGCATAAAATTGGGCTGGCCCATCACCCCCGGCACGGCGGTGGTGAGCAGAACGAAGAAGACGAGGGTGGCGTAAAAGAGCGGGTCCCGGGTCAATTCGTAGACCGGAGCCAGGGGCGCGGGCGGTGTTGGTTTGCTGTGAGAATTGGGGTAGAGTTGCATCTGTTTTGGTGTCTGATCGGGTTGGGCTGTCTGCATCGCCCCAATTATACCATCGACGCCACGGGGTTGAAGAATCAGTAGTCCGCAGTCGCCAGTCCAAAGTCCTGAGTCAGGCCTGTCAGCATTGCGATCTACTGAGAATAGTTTCAACCACCAAGTAAGGTTTCATTAGGTTGGGTTCTCGCCGCCGGGGATCGTCGAACGTCCGATGCGTATGCGGCGAGAACCCAACGGAGTGTCGCGTGGGTGTTGGGTGAATGCCTGGGCTGAGGGCGGGGCGTTCGATGTTGGCGGGACGGCATTCACCCAACCTACGCTCGGCTTTCTCATCGGCTTGCAGTGTCTCGTCTTCGGATGCAGCCAGCTCACAGAGCGCCATTCTTCACATCCCCATAGCTCACCAGACGAATGCCCCGCTCCGCCACAATCTCCAGCACCCGGCTGTCGGTCCAGGCGTCCACCACCCCCTGACGATCCACCGCCACCTCTTCGTAGCCCACATGCCAGACAGCCCGGCTCTCGTGGGTGTCCAGGCAGGGGTGGTCCACGTGAATCCAACGTCCGGGCTGCAAGACGGCCAAATTCTCCCGCAACGCCTCTACCTTTTCCTGGGATGTCTTGGCCTGACTGTTCTCGCCGAAAGCCCGGAAACGCTCGAAGCCGTTTCCGGCCACGTCCACGCCCAGCCCGTACTCCTGCACCAGCCCATCCACCACCCCCTGAAAGTTCGGATTGTCGCGCAGACCGCCCATGTGAAAAGTGGCGTGGCTGACCCAGGGAATGTGCTTGCGCACCAGTTCGATCTGCGCGCGCAGCTCCTTTTCCACATCGGCGGGCACCCACTCGCCCTGCTCGAAGGTAATTTCGTCCGGGTAGTTGTCGTTCTTGCGAAAGGTGCGGTAGAAGAAGCCATCCTCGGCCGCCACGCTGCTGGGACCGGTGAGGGGTCGCCACTTGTAGTTCTCCCACTCACTGGTCAGGGTGAAGTGAACGCCCACATCGAATGTGGGGCGCGCCTTCAACAGCTTGACCGCTTCAGGAAACCAGGGCGTAGGAGCCATCACCTCCACCGAGCGACAAATGCCGTGGGTGAAGACCCGGATGCAGGCTTCGTTGGCCGCGTGGGAAAAGCCGATGTCATCGGCGCGCACGAGCAGAACAATCGGTTGTGTGGACATGAGAATCCCTTCTTTATGAGGATAAGAAATACTAAGTAGTCATCAGTCATCGGTCATCACGGGTCACTGCTCACTGATTACTGTCTCTTTACGGGCGTGTTACTTGATGAAAAACGGGGGCCTCGCCGGGAATGGCCGAATTGCTCAACCCCCGGCGCAGCACAGCCTCCTCCCCGCCGAACTCCTGGATTTTGGCCTGCTGGTCCGCTTTGGCCTGGACATCCACCGCCGCCGGATCGACGATACGCCGCAGCCGCTGCTCCATTTCGGCGCGCAATGGCTGGTGTGCGGGCGAGTCGGCCAGATTGACCAATTCCGGCGGGTCGCTGGTCAGGTCGAAAAGTTGGGGCGCTTCGTGTACGTAGTGGACATATTTGGTGGCCCCGTCGCAGAGCATATACATCCCGTTGCGCGTCCCCGCGGCGTGATATTCGCTGAAGATTGTGCGCGACCGGTCCACCTCCTGTGCGATCTGCCAGAGGGAGTGGCCGGGAAGCTCCGCGTCCTCGTCCACCCGCGTCGCACCCACCGCCTCGATCACAGTGGGGTGACAATCGACCAGCGAGACTGGCGTCTGCACGACTTTGCCGGCGGGCACATCCGGCCCAGCCAGGATCAAAGGCAGGGCCGCAGCCTCGTCGTACATCGTAAATTTGCCCCACAGCCCCCGGCTGCCCATCATCGCGCCGTGATCGGTGGAGTAGATGATGCGGGTATTCTCGTCCAGTCCCAGGGCGGAGAAGGTCTCCAGAACCGTGCCGATCTGGTGGTCCACATAGGAGCAGATGGCGTAGAAGGTAGCAATCGCCCGGCGCACATCGGCCTCGTCGAAGGGTTCTTCCCAGCCGAAGTAGCGGCGGAAGAAGTCCAGGGCCGGGTGCTGGGGCCACTCTTCCCTGCGCCACTGGTTGGGCAAGGGCACGTCTGCGTGGCGGTAGCGGGCGTAGAACTCCGGCGGTGCGATGAAGGGCGGGTGGGGACAGACGAAAGAGAGAAAGAGCGCCCAGGGCTTCTCGTCCTGGGCGTGCTGCGCCAGCCAGCGGCAACCGTTGGCCACGGTGCGGGCGTCGTAGCGCAGATAGGAGGATTCCCCCGGTCCCGCGTGCAAAATGCCGTTGCGCCCTTTGCGCAGGGGCGGGTTCTCGCGGATACAGCTAATCAGTTCGCCGATGCCCTCGGCCACGTACATAGCGTCGTGGGATTGGCTGAAACCGTTGTCGTCCTCCTGGCGGCGGAAGTGCAGCTTGCCGATAGAGTCCACCTGGTGGCCCTGGGCGCGCAGCCGGTGGTGCCAGGTGGGCACGCTGCCTGTATAGGGAAAGGCGTTGTCCCAGTTGCCGATCTGATGGATGTAGCGCCCGGTAGCCATCGAGGCCCGGCAGGGCACACAGATGGGGCAGTTGGTGTATGCGTTGGCAAAGGTCGTACCTCGCTCGGCCAGGCGGTCCAGGTTGGGCGTCTGCACCACCGGGTTGCCGTAGCAGCCCAGGCTGGCCCGCTGGTGTTCGTCGGAGAAGAGAAAGAGCAGATTGGTTGGTTTCATGCGGATCCCTATTTCGATTGGGCGTGGAGTTGGACGTCTGCGTTGTCGTGTCGTGTCAATTCTAAAATGACAGAAATATCGTAGGGGCAGGTCCCCGTGCCTGCCC
>JACQGT010000232.1 GCA_016199425.1 Chloroflexota bacterium | reverse complement strand
TCCACCACCGGATGGCGGCCAGCGGCAATCTCGACCCTATCGCCCTCATCGATCCGGGGGCGGTTGTAGCGTCGTTTCTGGGCCACCGCGGCCAGTGTGCTGTAGACATCCAACAGGGCCAGGCCATTGGCCAGGGTACGCAGCTTCTCGCCCTCCTCGGATATCTGTGCGCAGACCCGGCGAAAGATGGCCTGCTCGATCTCCAGGCGGCGCTCGTCGGCGTTGAGAATCAGCGACTCGTACTCCTTCAGTTCCGGGGTGATGTAGCGCTCGGCGTTGCTCAGCGTCTGCTTGCGAATGTAATCTGCGGGCGCTTTGTCGCCGTGGGTGTTGGTGATTTCGATGTAGTAGCCGAAGACTTTGTTGTAGCCCACCTTCAGGCTTTTGATGTCCAGCCGCTCCCGTTCGGTGCGTTCCAGATTAGCCACCCAATCTTTGGCGTGACGACTTTTATGTACAATCGAATCCAACTCCTCGCTGTAGCCATCCCGGATCAGCCCGGTGTTGCCCAGTGTAGCGGGCGGTTCGTCGGCGATGGCCGCTTCCAGCAGGGCCAGCAGATCGTCGCAGGCGGGCAATTGAGCCAGGAGGTTATCGGCAAAACCCTGCCCTGTCTGCGGGTCGTCGAAGGCCGAGAGCCACGCCCCGTCGGCAATCAGCCCCCGAATCTGGGGAATGCGGCGCAAGGCTTCCCGGCTGCCCACCAGGTCCCTAGGCAGCCCGTTGCCCTGGGTAATGCGGTTGATCCAGCGCTCCAGATCGCCCAATCCCCGCAACGCCTGGCGCAGTTCCGTGCGCACACGGGTGCGTTCGACGAAAGCCTGCACCGCGTCCAGGCGGCGGTTGATGGCCGCGACTTGCAACAGCGGCAGTCCCAACCAGCGGCGCAGCATCCGCCCACCCATGGGCGTAGCCGTCTCGTCCAGCACGCCGAGCAGACTGCCCTGCACCTGGCCGCCGCGGATGGTCTCGGTCAGCTCCAGATTGCGCCGGGTGAACTCGTCCAGCGTCATATAATCGTGGGGAGTGTAGGTGTGCAGGCTGGTAAGCTGGGACAGGGCCGCCGGCTGCATGGCGGTCAGATAGGCCACGACGGCCGCCGCGGCGCGGATGGCCTGGGGTTGCCCGTGCAGCCCGAAACCGTCCAGACTGGATACTTTCAGATGGCGTTGCAGGTTTTGGCGGGCCGTCTCCATCTCCACCTGCCAGGGCTCCACAGCGGAGACGATCGCGCCCAGACTCTCCAGCAGCGGGCCGAGGTTTGTATTCTGAAGCGACCAATCGGCGGCGATCAGCTCGCTGGGGTGCAGACGGCTCAACTCCTCGCCCACTTTGCGCTCCACCGCGGCGCTGCCGTTCTCCTCGAATTGGGCCGCGGCAAACTCGCCGGTGGTGATGTCGCAATAGGCGATCCCCGCCTCTGTGCCCCGGCTGTTGAAAGCCACAGCCACCAGGTAGTTGTTGCGATCCTCGTCCAGCATCGATGGTTCGGTGATGGTCCCTGCTGTCACCACCTGCCGCACCTCTCGGTCCACCAGTCCGTTACCGGCTTCGCTCACCTGCTCGGCTACAGCGACTTTGTAGCCCGCTTTCACCAGCCGGGCCAGATACCCCTCTACGCTGTGATAGGGCACACCGGCCAGGGGTACCCGCTGGTTGTCGCCCACCGGGCGGCTAGTCAACACCACATCGCAGACCCCCGCCACGATTTTGGCGTCGTCGTCGAAAGTTTCGTAAAAGTCGCCCAGACGGAAAAAGAGGATACACTCCGGGTACTGGCGCTTGATGTCCAGGTATTGGCGGCGCATGGGTGTGGTCATATCTTTTACTCCAACCCCACCGCATCTGTCAGAGCCTGCTCCAGGTCGGCGATGAGATCATCCGGGTGTTCCAGGCCCACGGAGAGACGCAGGAGGTTGGCCGGGGCGCTGGTCACGGCCCCTTCGATGGAAGCCCGGTGTTCGATGAGGCTCTCCACGCCGCCCAAACTGGTGGCCTGGACAAAAAGTTTCGTGCGGTTGGCCATGCGCCGCGCGTTCTGCTCGCCGGTATGCAGGCCGTCCTCCCACAGTTGGATGGAGAGCATCCCGCCGAAGCCGGACATCTGGCGGGCGGCGATGGCGTGGCCGGGGTGGCTGGACAGGCCGGGGTAATAAACTTTTTCGATCTTCGGGTGGTGGGAAAGAACCTCCGCCACCCGTTGCGCGTTTTCGCAGTGGCCGCGCATCCGATAGGGCAGGGTGCGGATGCCGCGCAGGAGCAGCCAGCAGTCGAAGGGGGACGGCACCGCGCCGCCGGTCTGCTGGATCACGCGGATGCTGTCGAAGAAGGGGCTGTTCTGGCGGGCGATGACCGCGCCGCCCAGCAGATCGCTGTGGCCGCCCAGATATTTGGTGGTGGCGTGGACGGACAGATCCGCGCCCAGGGCCAGGGTGCGTTGCAGCGCGGGGGAGGGCCAGGTACTGTCACAGGCCAGAATCGCGCCAGCGTCGTGGGCCAGCTCCGCCATCGCGGCAATGTCCGTAATTTTCAGCAGAGGATTGGAGGGTGTCTCGATCCAGAGCATCCGGGTGTTGGGACGCATGGCCGCCCGCACTGCGTCCAGATCGGTCATGTCCACAGTCTGGCTGCTCAGCCCCCAGGGGGTGAAGATCTTTGCGATCATCACTTTTGTGCCAAAGTAGATGTCGTCGGGAATCAGCACGTGATCGCCGGGACGCAGGGCCTGGAAGACGCTCATAATGGCGGCCATGCCCGAGGCGAAGGTGGCCGCGCAGACGCCCCCCTCCAACGCGCAGAGGGCATCTTCCAACGCGCGGCGGGTCGGGTTGTCCCCGCGGATGTAGGAAAATCCTTGATGATACGAGCCGTCGGCCTTGCGCTCGTAGGTGGTGGAGAGGTGCAGCGGCGGCATCACCGCGCCGGTGGTTGGATCGATCTCTTTGCCCGCATGGATGGCGACAGTTTCCATACGCCAGTTGTTATTGGTTGTCATAAATGGTCCTTACAAAAGAACACGGATGGGAAGGATCTGCGCGGATTTGGAATGGAACGCGGATCGGGCAGATCGAAGCGGGTAACAATCTGCGTCGATCACTACAGATCAGAAAAATCAGCGTCCCTCTTAAAAAGCGCAGCTCTACAGCGGATATGCCTCGATAGTCTGGGCGATCCAGGCCACCCGCTCGATATCGTTGACGGGGAGCACCATATCGCTGACGCCGAAAATAATTGGTCGATCCCCCACCGTCTCCAGCAGACCCTCCACATAGGCCCGCATCTCCTCTTCTGGGATGCGAGCCTCCAGCAGGGGCGTGGGAATGCCGCCCCAAATGATCGGTCCATTCTGCCAGGCAGCCCAAATTTCCGCAAAGGGATAGGGCACCAGCGGCGCGGCAGCCACCGACTCGCACACGTCCAGACCCGACTGGGCCAGCAATCCCAGGAGCGAATGCAGGTTACCGTCGGTGTGGCTGCCCACCCGCTTGCCCTGGGCGTGCAGCATCTCGGTGTAGCGCTGATAGGCGGGCAGGGCGTACTGGCGGAAGAGATTGGGATTGGTCATCGCCCCCTCCAGATTGTCGCCAATTTCCACATAGAGTTCGTCCAGATCGGCCAGGCGGCCGATCGTGTCGCTGACCTTCTCGTCCAACAGCGTTAGCAAACGGGCGATGGCCGTGGGGTTGTCGTGCAGGGCATAGAAGAAGCTCACGCTGTCGAAATAGTCGATGAGAAGCTGTTGAAAGGGGATACGCTCCATCATCGGAATCACATAGCCTATATCGCCGATGTGGGCCTGAACAGCCCGGAAGTGGTCGAATTGGGGCACAAATTCGATCCGTTCCAGGATATATTCCACCACTCTGTAGTCATCATCGCTGGTGATGGGGTGCTTTGCCAGATAGCAGCGCGCCCCCGCGGCCAGCATCTCTTCCAACATCACATACTCGACGGTCAGCGCGCCCACGGGCGTGTCCAGGCGGATGTGGGTTTCGCCCACCCTCTCCTGGGGCACCAGACTGTCCACGTCGGGAAAGCGGGGCACGACCGGTTCACTCTCCGCGGCGAAGGGTTCGCCGTTGAATGTGCTTGTCATCTCCACCCCGCGCAGACGCAGGGCATAGGGCGATTGCATCTTTTGGCGGCCGATGCCAACTTTCTCATGCACGGCATTCAGGGAAAGGCCGGCGTATTCGGGTGGCAGACCGCCTGTGTGGGACAGCCCCTTCTGCCACAGTTCCAGGCGGTCGATGAAGGGGTGACGATCGGGCTTTTGCCCACTGAGCACGGCGCGCACACGCTCGCGCATGGACCAGGGGCGTGTATCTGCGGACATAGCTGCCTCCTTGTGATGGGTGGAATCAAACCTGCACTCTTCTGGCTGCCAGTGGCGGGTCGATGGACGGATCGTAGCAGACCAGTTCGACGGTATTGCCTTCCAGGTCGTCCACGTAGAGGCTGCGCCACTGGGTCCAGGCGTGTTCTGCCGTGCGAACGTTCAGCCCTAGCCCTTCCAGGCGCGCCTGCTCTGGGGCAAAGTCGGCCAGGGCAATGACAAAGGCGATGTGATCAACCGTCGTGCGCGCCGGGTCCAGCCCTGTATAGCCGGGTGCGGTGCTGCGGTCAAAGAGTGCGAGAATCTGCGTATGCCCGGCAAAGCCTTCGGCAATGCGAAAGAAGGCGCTCGTGGGAAAGCGCTGCATCAATTCCAGACGGATCACATCGGCGTAGAAGCGTTGCATAGCGTCCAAATTGTCTACCCGCAGCGCGATCTCTCCCAGCCCGCGGATAGGTCTACGGGTTGGGCTCATTGGATTTGCTCCTCTGCCCTGAAAAGTAAGAACACGGATGACAGAATTTGCGGATTCGCTCTTTCATTTTCCGTGGCGATCAACAGTGCGTGAAGAACTGATGACTGCTCACTGATGACTGCTCACTCTCCCACCACCAGCCGCCCAATCTGGCACGTCTCCGCGTCTGCATACCACAAGACGCCCTCGTGGATCGTCATCCCGTGGACCTCCACCGGCGCCTCCACACGGAGTACATCCATCACCCGGCCATCGGCGGTGTCGAGCAGATTGACGGTCCCTGCACTGGTGTCCGCGGCCCACAGAAAGCCATCCCATCCCCAGGCCAGGCCGTGGACGCGCAGCCCCGGCGCGCGAAAACGATGAACTTCTGTCCACGTCTCCGGGTCCATCACGTGTACCATCTGGGAAGGGGGCGAGGCCACGTAGAGCTTGCCGTCTTTCCATTCCAGCCCGTGCGCACCGGTGACGCCCGCATCGGGCGCGCCCTGTCGCCAGGCCACCACCCCCGCGCCGGGGGAGTCGTACTTGGCAATGGTCTTGCCCGTGGCCGGGTCCAGCTTGGCAATTTTGACTTCGTAGGTGGAGGCGATCCAGAGAGAACCGCCGCCCAGAGTAATGCCGCTGGAATGGAGGGTGTCAGTCTGGACCTCAAAATTCACTTCTCCGCTGTCCCAATCCTGGCGGGTGACTTTGTGGTTGGCCTGATCGATGCACCAGAGACCTTCCGGCGTAGCCTGGATGCCATTGGGATGGGGGCCGGGACTCTTGAATTTGGGTTCCACACGGGCGATTTTGGTGGACATGGCGGGTTCTCCTGTGGGGATTGGCGATTAGAGATTGGCGACTGGATGGTAGATCAGATCGCGGGTGAAAGCCGACGACAATCCGCAAATTCTGAAATCCGTGTTCTACGGCGGATAACGAACGAACATACTTCAGTATAGACGTTTTGGGGGCAGACGCAAATGGGGTAGAGGCACGGGCCGGGGGAGAGAGAACATTCATATCTGTGAGTTCGACTCCAACCCATGCCCCTACAGTTTCCAGAAGCGCCGCTCTGTAGTAGACTGCCTTGCGATAGCCCACCCAACGAAAGTGAGAGAACAATGACCACAGCAACCGCCCCCGCCAGAGAACGCATCGCCGAGATCACCCGCCGCCTGCGCCGGGCTTACCCGGACGCGGCCTGCGCGCTGCATCACGAAAACGCCTTCCAACTCCTGTGTGCGACAATCCTTTCCGCCCAATGCACGGACGAGCGGGTCAATCTGGTGACACCGACGCTTTTCGCCCGCTACCCCACGCCGGCAGCAATGGCCGGGGCGGAGCGGGCCGAGTTGGAGGAGGTCATCCGCTCCACCGGCTTCTTCCGCAACAAAGCCAAATCCTTGCAAGAGACCAGCGCAGCCCTCTGCGCGCGTTTCGGTGGCGAAGTACCCGCAGAGATGGACGATCTGCTCACGCTGCACGGGGTGGCGCGCAAGACAGCCAATGTGGTCCTGGGCGTCAGCTATGGCATCGCCGAAGGGGTGGTGGTGGATACCCACGTCAAGCGGCTGTCGCAGAAACTGGGGCTGGTGGACAGTTCCACGCCGGAAAAGATCGAACAGGAATTGATGGCCCTGTTGCCGCGGGAGGACTGGATCGACATCTCCCATCTGCTCATCTTCCACGGGCGGCGGGTCTGCAACGCCCGCAAACCCCTGTGCGGCCAGTGTACATTGGCCGATCTGTGTCCTTCGGCAGAGGTTTGATTCTCTGTCCGACGAAGAAAGGGACGCAGATTTTCATTATCTGAATTGATCTGCGCTGTTCGGCAGCGGGCGCTTCGCCATCTTCCTTTCAATCTTTTTGATCTGTGTCCGCTTTTGATTGGCTGAGTAGTTACGTTTGGGAGTAGTCTGGTTTCCCTATGGATTTGACGGGGTCTCTTTGCCATTATAGTACGCAGCGGATGGGCGCTGGCTGAATCAGCATAGAAAAACGAGACTGGACGAAATGCACATTTTGATAGACAATAGAAACAGACGTTTGAAAGCAGAGAACGAATCGTTCCAGAATCCCGCAAATCGATCCATCGGCTGGCTGGTGATAGTGCTGACCCTGCTCGTTTTGTTGGCGCGCTACCCGTCGGCCAGCGCGGAGTCGCCATCTTCGACCATCCCGCCAGACCCAACAGGAGTGCCTATGTTGATCAATCCAGGATTTGAATGCAAAATCGGGACCTATCAACTGGAGTCGTCCGCCGGGGGGCTGATGCGCATCGCTACGGGATGGACGCCGGTCTTCATCAGCGGCGCGCCCTGGCTCTACAGCACGCGGATGCAGTTTGCCGGGGACGACTGCGACGGCAGCGCGCACGTGGAACGCATCGACGGGGAGGACAGCCAGGGGGTCTTCGCCCAGGACATCGAGTGGAGTGCGGAGCCGGGCAAGCCGTTCGATGTGGCGCTCTACCAGCAGACCGCAGCCACAATCGGCGCAGACTACAGTTTGAGCGCGTGGATGCTCTCCCTGTGCGGCGGCAGCGCGATGCCCAACGACTGTCCAGACGGCTTTTATATGGCAAAGATGCTGGGTATCGACCCCACCGGCGGCACAGACCCCCTGGCCGCAACCGTCATCTGGGCGGAAAACCGGCACAACTTTGTGGAGAACGGCGAACGGGTGGGTTGGCAGAATTTGCAGGTGAGCGCCCAAGCCCAGTCTGAGACGATTACCGTCTTTGGCCGCATCAACACTCCCTTCCGCTGGCACGGCAACCACGCCTTTATCGACGCTTTCCTGCTTCTGGATTCCCCCACAGCCCAATTCAGCGCGCTGCCCGCAGAATTGGACGGCTACCAGATCGAAGTCCAGTGGGAAGGCGACATCAGTACACAGATTCGCGATATACCATCCGGGCGCTACGAAGTGACATTCGACGTGGAGTATCGGGTGGGGGAAGCGGGCGAGTGGCAGCAGTGGCAGAGCCGCCAGCCCGCGGGCAGCGCCAACTTTGTGGCCCAGGCTGCCAACATCCCCCACTTCTTCCGCGTCCGCGCCTTTTCTGAACAGCCGGAAGATGGCCCGGAGGGGGCGTTCCCCAACCACCGCTTTCTCGGCGTCTGGTCAGAGCCGATGTCCATCACATTTTTGCAGGAAGAGCCGCCCAAGAACTTTCACGTCTTTATCCCGACGGTGATGAACTGAGACAGATTGGTTGATTGGGTTACGCCTTCCCCCCAATCAACCAATCAACCAATCAACCACCGCCTTGCTCCCCCGCGCAATCGCTGGTACAATCCCCTCATGGCAGAAGAATTCTCACCCCACGCTACAAACCCGGGAGACGACGAGCCATCCCTGGCTGAACGGCTGGCTCTTGTTCAGGCGCGGATTGCCCAGGCCGCAGCCCGGGCTGGCCGCAACCCGGCAGAGATCACCCTTGTCGCCGTGAGCAAGACAAAACCCTTTGGGATGATCGCCGAATTGGCCGCGGCCGGGCAGATGGATTTTGGTGAAAACCGGCTGGACGAACTTTGGCAAAAGGTGGACGAAGCCCAGCGCCAGGACGTGACAGGGATTCGCTGGCACGCCATCGGCACGATCCAGAGCCGCAAGAGCAAACTGGCCGTCGGCCCTTTTGCTCTGGTCCACTCGGTAGACACAAGAAAACTGGCTGAACGACTCAACCGGGACGCCGAAGCCGCGGGCCAGCGTGTGGCTGCCCTGCTGGAAATCAATGTGAGCGGCGAGGAGAGCAAACACGGCTTCACCCCCCAACAACTCCTCCCAGAAGTGCCCGGTCTACTGGCCCTGCCCGGTCTTCACATCCAGGGGCTGATGACAATGGCCCCGCTGGAGAGTGAACCGGAAGCTACCCGCCCGGTCTTTCGCCGCCTGCGCCTGTTGTTGGACGAGCTACGCGCCCGCTTCCCCCAGGGCGATTGGCGGCATCTTTCCATGGGGATGACCAACGATTTCGAGGTGGCGATTGAAGAGGGGGCCACACTTGTGCGGGTGGGCACGGCTATTTTTGGAAAGCGGTAACTGTTCAGCCACGAGAAGAGAGGGACGCAGATTTTCGTGATCTGAATTGATCTGCGCTGATCTGCGTCCGCTGTTCGATGGACGGAATAGTTACGGAAAGCGGGAGATGGGCTAAATGCAACTGAGCGGAAAAATTGCCTTTATCGGCGGCGGCGCTATGGCCGAAGCCATCCTCAAACGGCTGGTGTTGGGCGGGCTGGCCCAGCCGGAACAGATTGCTGTGTCGGAGCCGGTCCCGGCCCGGCGGGATTACCTGCAAGCCGAATACGGGATCGGCGTAGAAACATCCAACAGTCTGGCAGCCCGCAGCGCTGCCATCCTCGTTCTGGCCGTCAAACCCCAGGTGTTGGACAAAGTGTTGCCCGACCTGGCCGGGGTGCTCCAGCCGGAGACGCTTGTGATTAGTATTATGGCCGGTGTGCGCCTGAGTACCCTGCGCCGAGGCTTGGGCCACGAGCGCATTGTGCGTTCCATGCCCAACACGCCGGCCCAGGTGGGCAAAGGCATGACCGTCTGGACCGCCACCCCCGCGGTCACCGACGACGACAAAGGCCAGGCCCAGATGATTTTGGAGGCCATGGGCGACGCCTTCTTTGTGGACGACGAACACGCCATCGATCTGACCACCGGCTTGAGCGGCTCCGGGCCGGGCTTCGTCTTTCTGCTGGTGGAAGGGCTGATCGACGCCGGCGTTCACATCGGTTTTGGCCGCGCCCAGGCCGAGCGGATGGTCTTGCAGACAATCGAGGGCAGCATTGCGTTGATGCGCGAGAGCCGCGCCCATCCCGCGGACCTGCGCAACCGGGTGACCAGCCCCGGCGGCACGACCGCAGCGGGTTCGCTGGTGTTGGAGCAGCGGGGCGTGCGCGCCGCGCTGATCGAAGCTGTGGCTGCTGCCGCCGCACGCAGCGCAGAGTTAGGCGATCTCAGCGAGGCAGACGCCCGGCAATAAATTGCCGTCTGAAAGCGCAAGTCCACTGAAGTAGACTGAAGTTACAGTCATCTGAAATTGATTTCAGGGCTGTATGGTAAATTCTATTTTTTGACCAGCGAAGGAAAAGGCAATGTTTGTATTGTTGGCCCGTTTGATCGAAATTTATACGTTTGTTCTGCTCATCCGCATTTTGATGAGCTGGATCCCCAATCTGGACCCATCCAATCCGATTGTCCAACTGCTCTTGCAGGTGACGGACCCGGTGCTGGAGCCTGCCCGTCGGCTGATCCCGTCGATTGGGATGATCGACATCTCGCCTATCGTCGTTTTTATTGCCCTCAGTATTATCCGAGACCTGTTGCTGCGCATGGGGTAGGGAACATTCACTCTCCCCGGCTCGTTCTATACCTACGCAGACAGTTCGGTCTGTATGGACAATGAGCGAATCGTCCCTGTGTGGGATGTGGCGTCTCAGGATAACTGCTCAGCCCGGCGAAGAAAGGGACGCAGATTTTTATGATCTGAATTGATCTGCGCTGATTC
>JACQGT010000231.1 GCA_016199425.1 Chloroflexota bacterium | reverse complement strand
GTCACTACGAAATATCCAATACCCAATACCCAGTACCTTTTCTTGACCGGAGATTTCTATGCAATCGAATCATTTGACCAAACAGAGAATTACCAAAACCCGCACCATTTGCGGCTACTGCGGCGTGGGCTGTTCGGTGGATGTACTGGTGCGGGACAACCGCATCGTCGCCATCCAGCCCGCGATGGACGGCCCAGCCAATGAGGGCGCGCTCTGTGTGAAGGGGCAGTTCGCCTACGATTACGTCCACCACCCGGAGCGGCTGACCCATCCACTGCTGCGGGGCGGGGACGGCAAACTGCACCGGGCCACCTGGGACGAAGCGCTGGAGCGGGCCGCGGTGGGCTTTCTGCGCGTGGCCGAGAAGCACGGACGCCACGCGGTCTACGGCGTGGCCTCGGGCCGCACCCCCAGCGAAGCCGACTATCTGATGCAGAAGTTCATTCGCGTGGGCTACGGCACCCACTACATCGACAACTGTAGCCGCGCCTGACACGCCCCCACCGTCGCCGGTCTGGCGGCAGCAATCGGGCGTGGCGCTATGTCCAATCCCCTGTCGGATATGGAAAAGCCCGATGTGATCTTCTGCATCGGCACAAATATGACCGAGACCCATCCAGTGGCGGCCACCCGGCTGAAGAAGGCTATCGCCCGGGGGGCCAAACTGATCGTCGCCGACCCGCGGCGCATCCGTCTGGCCGAGATGGCCGACCTCTACCTGCCCATCCGCGTCGGCTCGGACGTGGCCCTGCTGCTGGGCATGGCCCACGTCATCGCCCGCGAGGGGCTGGCCGATCTGGACTTTATGGCCGCGCGCACCGAAGGCTGCGAGGAGTTTCTCGATCACGTGGGCCAGTTCACCCCCCAGTGGGCGGAAGGCATCACCGGCGTGCCCGCGACCGACATCGAACGGGCTGCCATCCTCTACGCCTCCGCGGACGCCGGGGCCATCTACTACACGCTGGGCATCACCGAGCACATCTGCGGCGTGGAAAATGTACAGAGCCTGTGCAATCTGGCCCTGATGACCGGCAATCTGGGCAAAGTAGGAGGCGGCATCAACCCCATGCGCGGCCAGAACAACATCCAGGGCGCGGGGGACAGCGGCGCGATTCCCAACAATTACGTGGGCTTCCAGCCGGTGACCGACCCGGCCAACCGGGCCAAATTTGAGAAGGCCTACGGGCGTCCTCTGGACGCGGAGAAGGGCATCACGAAAGTCACTGCCCTGGACCGTTGCGGTGACACAATTTTTGCGATGCTCATCGACGGGGAAAATACCGTCGTCTCCGACCCGGACCAAAACCACTGCATCCACGCGCTGAAGAGTCTGGAGCATCTGGTGGTCATCGACATCTTCCTCACCGAAACCGGCGAACTGGCGGATGTGGTGCTGCCCGCCGCGGCCTGGGCCGAGGTGGACGGCCACTTCACCAACACCGAACGGCGCATCCAACGGGTACGCAAGGCCGTGCAGCCGCCGGGGGAGGCCCAGCCCGATTGGTGGATCATCAGCCAGATTGCCCAGCGGATGGGTTTGCAGGGCTTCGACTACGACTTGCCCGCGCCGGTCTTCAACGAACTGTGTGCGCTGTCGCCCATCTATGCGGGCATCGACTGGGAGCTGGCCGAGGGCGGCCAATACCAATGGCCCATTCCTTACAAAGGACATCCGGGCACGCCCCGGCTGCACGAAAAGGAGTTCGCCAACGGGCGGGGCAAATTCAACTTCACCAACTACCGGGACCCGGCGGAAGTGGTGGACGAGGAGTATCCGGTCTGGCTCACCACGGGCCGCCGGCTGGAAAGCTACCACACCCGCACCCAAACGGGCCGCTCCGCGGGGATCAACTATCTGCTCTCGGCGGAGACGCTGGAAGTTCACCCGGATGATGTAAATGCCTGGGGGCTGGTGGATGGCGGCTGGGCCGAGATGTCCAGCCGGCGCGGCGCGGTGAAAGTGCGCGTGGAGGCCACGCGGCGTTCGCCCCGGGGCACCGTCTTCGCCAGCTTTGCCTTCAGCGACGTGCCTATCAACATTCTCACCGGCTCCGGCTACGACCCCATCACCGAGACCGCGGAACTGAAAGTCTGTCCCGTGCGGGTGGCGGCGGCGTAGAACGTATTGCGTATTGCGTAAACTCTCAGGGGGCAGAGCTGACAGCCAAATGACCGCGAATGAGAGGATGACGCGAATGGTTGATCTGTTGGGATCGTTGAGGGACACCCCTGCGCGTCAACGATTCGTGCACTCCTCCTATTCGCGGTCAACAGAAGCTGTCCATCGAACGCTATGAACACCCCCTCCCCCTCCATCTACGATCACATTTTGGCCGTTGTGCGGCTGATTCCGCCTGGCCGTGTGGCCAGCTACGGACAGATCGCGTGGATTATCAACGCGCCGTCACCCCGGATGGTGGGCTACGCCCTGGCCGGTCTGTCCGACGGCTCGGACGTGCCCTGGCAACGGGTGATCAACAGCCAGGGCGGGATCAGTCCCCGGGGTGATCCCCTCTCCAGCGGGCGGCAACGAAAGCTGCTGGAAGCGGAGGGCATCGAATTCGGCCCAGAGGTGCGGGTCGATTTTGCCCGCTTCGGCTGGGGTGGACCCGACCCGGTGTGGCTGGAAGAGCGGGGCTTCACCTCCCTGCCCTGGACGGGAAGACGTCACCGCAGCCATCCCACTCGTCGAGGCAGGCGATGACCCTTTCGCCCATCTACAGGAGAATCCCATGAATAACCAGAGTGAACGATTGGCCGTCTGGCAGCGGGTGGTCTTCGAGCGGGACGACGCGAGGCTGGAAGCACTCCTGGCCCCGGATGTACGTTTTCGCTCGCCCTTTTTCTGGAAACCCAAGGAGGGGCCAGCCATCGCCGGCGCGATTCTACGCGCGGCGACAACGGTCTTTAGCGACTTTACCTATCAGCGGGAGTGGTTGGACGGGAACGATTGGGCGTTAGAATTCAGCGCCAAAGTGGGGGATCTGTCGGTGAAGGGGATCGACCTGATCCGTTGGAACGACGGGGGGGAAATTGTGGAGTTCGAGGTTCTGGTGCGCCCGGCCAACGGTTTGCAGGCACTGGGGATGGCGATGGCGGCCAGACTGGCGGAGATGGGGGTAACACTATAGATATTGGGTATTTCGTAGAGATGACTCAACTACGAAATACCCAATACCTTCTTTTAGTCCCTCGGCATCGGCTCGATGCCCAAGACCTCGCTGAAACGCCGCACCACTTCGCCTTCCCCGGCGTGACGTCCCTCAGCCTTCTTGCTGTAGATCACTTTGTCATTCGCCAACACTTCAAATCGTCCACCGCTGGAAGGGATGAGTTTGAAGCTGTCGATGGCCGGCGTGAAGTTCTCAAGCATTTCCGCCGTCGCACGGACGGCGCGGGGTGTGTAGTTTCATTGTACGCAGTATTCGATGCTCACAATGTATTTCTGCATGGCGTTTCTCCTGTGCAGTCGTCGTCTGATCCCACAAACGGGGTCAGACAAAAGGCAGTATAAAAAATGTAGTGCTGGCTGATTATACCCGCCCCTGACAATCCGTGCAACTATTGTCGCGCCGAGTACCAATCGTAGGGGCGCTGCTTGCTGCGCCCGGCGGCACAACGGGCGCAGCAAGCAGCGCCCCGTATGCCGCCGGGTCACGGACCCGGCGCGAGCAATCGAAACCCCGTAGTTGGGAACTCGTGCAGGGTCGTTCTCGTTCGGAGGGAGGTGGTTTGATTTGAGTCCCTTTCTACTCGGTGATATAGTATGGCTATGCAAAATCAGACGAAAGACACCCTTTTTGTTCAGGGTGAACCGGGCCACACAGGTATAAACGAAAACAGAACTGGAGAGAGCAACGACGACAAAAACCAGACAAATGAAGCGGACCGTTCCCCAAAATGGAGCCGCCGCCGTTTTCTTGGCGGGATGGCAGCCGGTGTTGGGCTATTGGCCGCGGGCTGTGGATCGGACGATCCCACGCCCACGCCCACAAAGACAGCAGTCCCCGCGACCGCTCAGGCTGCGTCCCCCGTAGGAACGCCCGTCGATGGCATATACAACCAGCACCTGCCTTTTGTGCGTTCCCAGGCCGCATCGCCTATCGCGCAGCCGACCCTGACGCCGACGCCGCCGAAGGTTGCCGAGGCCACGCCTGTGCCACCCACGGCCACGCCGGTTGCCACGCCCTTTCCGCCGGGGCCGCCGAGCAAGTTGGGTCTCTTTGTCTCGCGCAACGATCCCCAGCTTTTTGAATTGCTGGCGACGGGCGGGGCAGCGGTGGTCAAGACGCTGGAACTGGACGTAAACTTTGCCCGGCAGATCAAAGAGACGTCGCCCCGCACAAAATTGATCGGGCGCATCGATCTGCCCCAGTTGCATCTGGATTCGATTGACGACCCGCTGAGCGTGGCCAGGGATTTCGTCGACGCTGTGCTGGTCTATGCGGACGACGGACGCCGCCGAGAGACCTTCGACGGTTGGGAGGCATACAACGAGCCTGTCCCCGGCAACGGCGACGAGATGGCGAAGTTGGCCGACTTTGAAGCGGAGCGCATCCGTCTGTTGGCCGAGCGGGGCATCCGTAGCGTCATCGGCAACTTTGGCACAGGCCAGCCGCCTTTGGAGATGTGGGAGCGTTTTCTGCCCGCGCTGCACGCGGCCAAAGAGTACGATAGCTGGTTGGGGCTGCACGAGTATGCAGCGCCCACTATCTATCACCTGACCACACGGGATGGAGCCGGGCGCTATCCGGGGGTGACAACGGGCGATACGGGCTGGCTGACCCTGCGCTACCGCCAGGTCTATAACCAGATTTTGCGGCCCGCGGGGCTGGAGATTCCTCTGGTGATGACCGAACTGGGGGTGGATGGGCTGGTGGCAGAGCGGCCCGGTCCGCCCAACGCCCATGGCTGGATGGACTTTCAGCAGTACTGGGCCGAGAACGGCTACGGTCTGTGGGGGCCGGGGGCCTACGTGGAGCAACTGGTCTGGTACGACCAGGCCATGCAGCAGGACGCCTACGTCATCGGCGGCACGATTTATGCGTTGGCCGCCAGCCCGGGCTGGCACAGCTACGAGATCGGCGGCGTGGTAACACAAGTGTTGAAGCAGTATTTGAGTGTTCACGCAGGGACGTGAAGTAGTATGCTACTTGTATGCCAACGAAACGTGAGACGTGAGATCAGTGGCGTTGTTCACATATCACGAGTCACGTTTCCTGGCGTAAGTTATAAAGGAATGAGTTTGTGTCGCTAACTACCATCCACGCCGGCCTTGCCCAAACGGGTACATTCTTTATGATTGCCTTGGGTGTGTGGGCCATTCTGTTGCGTCTGCGTTCCCGCCCGTTGGATGGGGCCTGGTATGGCGGGGCCGCGGTGGGCGAAATTTTGATGATCGCTCAGTTTGCCATCGGCTGGATTCTCTACGGCCAGGGGTTGGGTGGCAATCTGCCCAGAGCCTTTGTTCACATTCTCTATGGGGCCGTGGCTGTGATCACCCTTCCCGCCGCCTACGCCTATTTAAGTAAACTGGAAGATGAGAATGTGAAGTCGATTCTCTTTGCTATCGTCTGTTTCTTTTTGATGGAGGTCGTGATTCGTGCCCGTGTCGTGGCAATAGTGTAGGTGTCCCAGCCGCTGGAGAGGCGTGGGACGCAGAGGGTGTCCCAATGGCTAAGTCAGTGCTTGTGCTCAACGCTACATTTGAACCGCTCAGTCTGGTCTCTGTGCGCCGCGCCGTCGTTCTGCTACTGCACGAAAAGGCAGAACTGGTGGAGGCCACCGAACGGATGCTGTCCAGTGCCAGCCGCGCCTTCCCGGAGCCGCTGGTGATTCGGCTCACCCGTTACGTGCGTCTGCCCCATCGCGCGGTTCCTCCCACCCGCTCTGGGGTGATGTTGCGCGATGCCTATACCTGCCAATACTGCGGCGACACGCCCGGCCGCTACGAATTGACGGTGGACCACGTGGTTCCCCGCAGCAAGGGCGGCGGCCACGGCTGGGAGAATCTGACCACAGCCTGTAAGCGCTGCAATCACAAGAAGGGCAGCCAGATGGTGGAGGAAGCCCAAATGATACTGCTACGCAAGCCCTTTGAACCAAGTTATGTGGCGCTGGTGTTGTTGAGCAATCCCATCGCGGCCAACTATTGGGAAACAATGATGAACGGGGCACTCCACGCCAATGACTATGCCGGACTATGACGCACGCCAGGATCTCCTCGATTCGGTCATCCGCCGTATCGGGGACCTGAACGAACAGTCTCTGCTTCAGCTTTCCCAGCACATCAGCTATCTGAAGTGGCAGGAGGAGCTGTGGCGCAGTCTGCTGGACGAGGTGGAGGCCGACGACGAGGGCCTCCGTCTCGTTTGGAAGTACGATCTGCTGGATACCTTTCCCGAGGCGCGCAAAGAAGCGACCCGTCAGCCCGACCTGATGGAAAT
>JACQGT010000221.1 GCA_016199425.1 Chloroflexota bacterium | reverse complement strand
GACACGGATTGTCAGGATTTGCACGGATTCAATCTGCGAAAATCTGCCGGGTGCCCCCTGGGCGCTGCGTTCTACTTTCATTTTACTGCTCACTGATTACTGCTCAGCGGGCTGGCTCCACATCGGTCAACGCGCCGAACGTATTGATCTCCAGGGTCCAGCGGCTGCCTGCGATGAAAAGGGCGGCTTCGGCTGGGTTTTTGACCACATATTCGTAAGTGGCCCCGTCCGTCTCGAAGACGACGGCGTACTGTTCGCTACGGCTGCCGGGGCGCTGCTTGTCGGTCAGGGTCAATGCCGGCCATTCGCTCGCCACCAGCCCTTCACCCGTCGCCACCAGCGAATCCACCGCCTTCCACTCCTCCACCGTATACTGGCACTTGTCGGCGTAAATCTGGTACTGGCAATCCTGCACCACCTGGCCATAGCCCGTGCCCTGGTCGACGGTATAGGGCGTGCCGCACACCTCCACGGAGTTGGGCGCGGGTTCGTCCTGCGTCCGTACCACTTCGCTGCGACACTGGCCCACCGGCACACCCGCGGGGATCTCCGTCAGCCAGGCTTCCCGGCGCACAGGGACCAGCGCCTCCACCGCCACCGTGCGCTGCCAGGTCACATCCCGCACGATGCCGACGGTAGCAGTTGTGCGGGATGCCAGATAGAGGAAGATCAACACGGCGATGGCGATGCCAATGCCGATGACCAGCAGTGTGCGGCTGCAACCGGGTGCCACAGCGGATGGTTTGACGCTGCGCGCCTGTTCGTCCAAGTGGGGGCCGGGCACAAGACCCGCACCGCAGCGGGTGCAGCGCCGGGCGTCGCCGGGATTTTGCGCGCCACAGGCCGGGCACTGGATGGGCGTGATGGGCGTATCGCCATACGCGCCCACCACCCGACCCGCCTGCCGCTGTGCGCCCCCGGCCAGAGCACCGCCGCAGTTGCGGCAGCTTTCGGCGTCGGCCCGGTTGCGCGCGCCGCAATAGGGACAGTGGATGTCCGGGGCGCGGCTGGCGTCGGCGATCGTCTGGCTGTCGGTGATGATGGCCCGATCCACCGGCTGCACAAATTCCACGTCCTCGGGCTGGGGCTTGCCGCAACTTACGCACTTTTTTTCCGGGCCGGGGCGGCGGTTGCCACAGTTGGGGCAGACCCACTCCAACTCGACCAAACCCCATTGTTTTTGACTCATTCGTTGTCCTTGTTTTCGCATCAGCGCAGATCAATTCAGATCATCAAAATCTGCGTCCGCTTTCTGCCCGTATGGGTTGACTCTATCCCATCTGCCGCGTCTCTGTCAAACAAACTGAAGGTCAGTCAGCCGCCAGGGCCGCTGCCTGGCGTCTCTTCTGGCGGCGGGCCAGGACGGGCGCGGCTGTGACAAGCAGCACGCCGGCCAGGACCACCCCGCCGCCCAGCAACTGGCGGGGGTTGGGAAAGACGTCGAAGAGCAAGAATGACCAGAGAATGGCGGCCACGGGCGCGACGGTCAACAGAATCGAAAAGACGCTCATATCCAGACGGCGCAAGGCTGTGTAATAGAGGGTGCGGCTGATGACAACATCCACCGTCCCGGCCAGGAGGAGCAGCCCCCAGGCCGTAGGCGTGGCGGGCAGGGCCAGTTCTCCCTGTATCCCGGCGATGGCAAAGAGAAAGAGGCTCGTCAGCAGTAGCCGGTAGAAGAAGAAATTGAGCAGGTCCATACCGCCGCCGTAGCGTTTGGTCAGGGCGGTGTGGACCGAATAGAGCAGGGTGGAGAAGACGATGAGCAGGCTGCCCACGCGCAGGTAGTCGCCGGGCTGGAAGGTCACGATGACCAACCCGATGAGGGCCAGGGCCGCACCCGCCATCTGAAGCGGCGAGAAGCGGTCGCCCAGCCAGAAGATGCCAAAGGCCACCCCAAACACAATCGACGTCTTGCCCAGAATGGAGGCTGTGCCGGGGTCGATGAGCGCCACGGCTGAGTAGCTGATGGCCGTGCTGACGCCGATGCAAAAGCCGATGGCGAGGAAGAAACGCCAGTGGCGGGTAAAGGCGGCGAGGCCCAGGCGGCCGGTCACAATGCCGAAAATGCCCACCTCCAGGGTACCGATGCCCATCACAAAGAGGGCGGAGAGAAAGGGGTTGGCGTGGGGCAGCAGCAGACGGGCAAAGACGAAATGCAGGCTGTCCACAAGCAGAAGCGCCAGCAGCAGGGCTGGCCCAGCCAGGGAGTGGGGGGTTGGGAACTGTTGATTTCGTGTAGTCAAAATAATCTCTCGATACAGATGCACATCCATTGTCCACAAAAAAACTATCGCTTTACTCTACAGCAGAAAGCCCAAAAATTGAAGATTGAAATCGCCGGTTCACCCCCACGTGCGTGGGGAATACGTTGTCATCTCCCGGCGAACTCGCTTTGCTCGCGGTTCACCCCCACGTGCGTGGGGAATACGAATGCAAACGGGGTGATTGCCCAACGTTCATCGGTTCACCCCCACGTGCGTGGGGAATACGCAGGGAAGTGCCGCCGCCATATGGCTGATTCGGTTCACCCCCACGTGCGTGGGGAATACCTGCTTTCTTCATCGTTCGATTCCTCCGCTTTCGGTTCACCCCCACGTGCGTGGGGAATACCCCCTGGGCCAGAGAGAGACGGCGCAGCACCGCGGTTCACCCCCACGTGCGTGGGGAATCCGTGGGCTCAACTATCGGCACGTGTAGATGCAACGGTTCACCCCCACGTGCGTGGGGAATCCACCCGGGCCCATTGCTTGGATTGATATTTCTGCGGTTCACCCCCACGTGCGTGGGGAATCCGCCGATCTCAACTACAACCCAGAGTACGGCTACGGTTCACCCCCACGTGCGTGGGGAATCCGTGGTGGTGCTGGGGATTTGGCCCAAATCTGACGGTTCACCCCCACGTGCGTGGGGAATCCTGCCCCTTCGTGACCTTCGCCCCCTTCACCTTCGGTTCACCCCCACGTGCGTGGGGAATCCTCGCGCCTCGTCGCCATCACCGTGCGCGCCTACGGTTCACCCCCACGTGCGTGGGGAATCCGTCCTTGATCGCATCCCGCAGCGGCTCCACCTCGGTTCACCCCCACGTGCGTGGGGAATCCGCGCACACGGGGGTCGAGGATAGCCATCACCCCGGTTCACCCCCACGTGCGTGGGGAATCCGGTGCGCAAGGGCAATTCTGCCGGAAACGGGGCGGTTCACCCCCACGTGCGTGGGGACT
>JACQGT010000220.1 GCA_016199425.1 Chloroflexota bacterium | reverse complement strand
TACGGCTGGAAACAGCACCAGCCTACTCAACCGGCGCTAGTCCTGTATGGTTACTCGTGAATAGTCGCTGTAGGTTGGGTTCTCCCGGCAAGGCAGTTGTGTCCACCTCTCAACGAGAGCCGGGAGAACCCAACAGGGCAGAGTCAATAGTGAATGGTGAATAGCGAATTGAGAATTGTGAATGAGCAGCGTCTTGACCCGATTTGTGAGTTGTAACGGCGAATTGATTCCGTCCCAGGCGGCGACGGTCTCTGTGCTGGGGAGCACTCTCTACGGCGCGTTCGGCGTCTACGAGAGCATCCAGCTTTGGAACGGGTGCGTTTTCCATCTGGACGATCACCTGGCCCGGTTGCTCTCTTCGGCCTGCGCAATTGATCTGCCTCTGTTTGGTGATTTGGCCGCACACCGGCATTGGGTGTACGATCTGATCCGGGCTGAGGGCAACCCGCCCAATGCCACTATTCGCCTCTTCTCCGTCGGCCCGGAATTGGATGCACCGCCCCGCAGTTTCATCTGGCTGGAGCCTCTCCGCCCGCCTTCGGCCCAGATGTACCGGGAGGGGGTGGGCGCGGTCAGCTACCGGGGCGAGCGCGCGCTGCCGACAGTGAAGTCGCTGAATACACTGGTCAACACTCTGGCCCGGCACGCGGCCCAGGCCGCGGGGGAACACGAGGGGCTGCTGGTGGACTTCGCAGGGAATGTGCGGGAAGGGGCGAGCAGCACTTTCTACGCGGTGCAGGAGGGCGCGCTCCTCATCCCGCCGCCGGAGGATATTTTGGAAGGAGTGACGTTGCAGATCGTACTTGACCTGGCCGCGGAGGCGGGGACTCCTGTGCGCCGGGTGCGCCTGCCCCTGGCCGAACGAGACAAGTGGAACGAAGCCTTTCTGACCAGCACCAGCCGCCACGTGCTGCCACTCGTACGGCTGGACGGTGCGGCGATTGGGGATGGCGCGCCCGGGCCGGTGACGGGGGAGTTGTGGAGACGGTTTGAGGGGTATTTTGAGAGAGTTGTGGGCCGGCGCTATGGGTTGTCCCAGTAAAAGATGCACTTATCCTCTATGCGCGTAGCCCTGTTTGGCCCGGTCCATCCCTTTCGGGGTGGCATCGCCCATTACACCACCCTCCTCAACAGGACGCTTTTGGAAGAAGGACATACGGTCCTGCTGGTCTCCTTCAGCCGTATGTATCCCCGTTGGCTCTTTCCCGGCGCAAGCGACCGGGACCCCAGCACAACACCTCTGCACGCCAGCGATCCTAACTATTGGATCGATTCGCTCAACCCGTTTACCTGGCTCACCACTTTCGCCCGGCTGCGGCGCTTTCAACCCGATGTGATTGTCTTTTCCTGGTGGACGCCTTTTTTTGTCCCCCTGTGGTATACCCTTGCACTCCTCAACCAGCTCTTTTTGCGCCGAGAGCTTGCCATTCTCTGTCACAATGTGCTGCCCCACGAAGATGGCTGGGTGGATCGGTTGTTGGCCCGCGGGGTGCTGGGCTGGGCCGACCGTCTGGTTGTCCAATCTGAAAGAGAGAAATGCCGTCTGCTGGCTTTGCTCCCCGGCGCGGATGTGGTCGTTGTGCCCCATCCGGTTTATGATATGTGGGCGGATCGACGGATACCGCAGACCGAAGCGCGGGCGCGGCTAGGATTGCCGATTGGAATTCCCATCTTTCTTTTCTTCGGGATTATTCGTCAATATAAGGGCTTGGACACACTGCTGGATGCCCTGCCCCATATGCAGACCGCCATCGGCGATCTGTTGCTGCTGATTGCCGGGGAATTTTGGGACGACAAAGAGGTGTATGCGCAGAAGATCCGTCGTTTGGGTCTGGAAAAGACGGTACGGATAGACGACCACTACATTCCAGACGAAGAGGTGGCTCTCTACTTCTCGGCTGCGGACTTGCTGGTTGCCCCGTATCTCTCTGTGACGGGCAGCGGGGTTATCCAAATGGCTGCGGGCTTTGGCGTGCCGGTGGTGACGACAGCGGCGTTTGATCCCGCGGCCCATCACCCGGCCAGCCACTGGCTTAACACGAACGATCCCCGGCAGATCGCAGTGACAACGGTGGAAGTGTTGTCCGCCATTCATATTGGTAAGCAGACTGGAGATGCAGAGGATAATGGAGCGGATCCCCAGGCCAGTTGGCGGTGTCTGGTTCACGCGCTGGTAGGCAAGGAAATCTGAGTTTTGACCGCTGTGTATGTAATTTTGCTCAACTGGAATCGCTGTGAAGACACGCTGGAATGTCTGGCCTCGCTCGTCGCGTCCACCTATCACCCGCTACATCTGCTGGTGGTGGATCAGCATTCCAGCGATGGCTCGCCGGAGAGAATTCGCGCTGCTTGCCCGGAAGTCGAAGTCCTCAAACTGGCGCAGAATGTGGGCTTTGCCGCGGGTATGAACGCAGGGATTCGCCACGCCCTGCAAAAGGGAGCGACACACCTGCTGCTGCTCAACAATGACACAGTGGTTGCCCCAGAGATGATCGCCGAACTGATGGCGCAGTTGAAGCCCGGGGTGGGTATGGTCGGGCCGGTGATCTTCTACTATGACCGCCCCGAAACCGTCTGGTCAATGGGGGGTGGCATCCATTCCCTCTTGTTGGAGATGAGCGGCAACCACGGACGGGGGCAGGCGATTCCAGCGCAGCCCGTGGTCCAGAGCTTTTTAAGCGGCTGCGCGCTGTTATTGCCCCGGGAAACAGTGGAGCGAGTCGGTCTTTGGGACGAACGCTTTTTTATGTATTATGAAGATCTGGACTATTGCCTGCGTGTGGGAAAGAGAGGCCTAAGACTGCTCCTCACCCCCACAGCCCACCTGTGGCACAAAGTGAGCGCCAGCAGCGGCGGCAGCGCCAGCCCGCAAGAGCGCTATCAGATGGCGAAAAGCAGCGGTCTCTACTTTCGCAAACATATGAACTTGTGGCGAGCGCCTTTTATTTTGCCCTTTCGTTTTGGGAGCGCCCTCCTTTGGAGTTGGCGTCTTTCCAGGCAAAGGCGCTGGAATGCTATGAGAGCCTATTGGCGCGGGCTGCGAGATGGGTGGCTGGGAGAAGTCCTGAGCTCGAAGTCCGAAGTCCAGGGTGCGGAATGAATATTCTCTTTCTTGTGCTAAATGTAGTGGGAAAAGGCACATACTGGCGCGCGCTTCACCTGGCGCGGGAACTTGTCAAACGCGAGCATACAGTCACACTGGTTGTGACGGCCAAAGAGAACCGTTTTCATCTCACAGAACGTCAAATTGCCGGTGTGACGCAAGTCGAAACCCCGGATCTCTTTTCCGGCTCCCTGCGTTCTGGCTGGGATCTGTGGAATGCTCTCCGGCGCGTGGCCTGGTTGCGTGGCCGGAATTTTGATGTTGCGCATAGCTTTGAAACGCGCCCAACGGTCTTGCTGCCAGCCCTCTACGAAAAACGGCTACGGGGCTGCCCGGTTGTGTTTGATTGGGCCGACTGGTTTGGACGAGGTGGTTCGGTGGAAGAGCGCAGCAACCCACTGCTGCGCGGCCTGCTCCGACCGGTGGAGAGTTTTTTCGAGGAACAGTTCCGGGATGAGGCGGCTCGCACGACGGTTATCTGTTCTCTGCTCGAACAAAAGGCCCAGGCATTGGGTGTTGCCTCAGAGACGATTCTGCATCTGCCCAACGGCTGCAACACCGAACAGTTTTTCCCTGTGGAACGCGACGCCGCGCGCCAGCGCACAGGGCTAACTCTGTCTGGACTGGTGATTGGCTATTGCGGCACTATCTTTCCTAGAGACGCCCAATTGATGGCCACAGCCTTCGACCAGTTGCGCGCCTGGCATCCCGACGCCAGACTGCTGGTCATTGGCTATTGTCCCTTCGATATCGGGGCACTGGTTGCCAATCCCGAAGCTATCATACAGACGGGGTACGTCGCGGCTGACCGGATCAACGATTATTTCAATGCGTGTGACATCTGCTGGCTTCCCTTTTGCGACACCAACGCCAATCGCGGGCGCTGGCCGATGAAGCTTAACGATTATATGGCAGTTGGACGCCCGACTGTGGCAACCGCTGTGGGCGATGTAGCGGACCTGATACGTCAGGAGCCGATTGGCCTGCTGGCATCGGTTGACCCGCTATCCATCGCCCAGCAAACAATGCGGCTGGTGAACGCTCCCGATTTGCGGCGAGATATGGGTGCACGTGCGCGGGAACTGGCGATCAGCCGTTTTAGCTGGGCGTCTCTGGCCGGGCAACTCGAAACGCTCTATACAGAAATTGTGTGAAGTTGTATCTCGACTTTTGCAGCTACAAAGGGACTGAACAGGTAATTTAACAACTGAAGAACAAGTAAGTCAGGCAAGCAAAGGAAAAAGCGGTAGAATTCAGACAACGAGAATAGTGACAGCTATGTTG
>JACQGT010000219.1 GCA_016199425.1 Chloroflexota bacterium | reverse complement strand
GGCTGGACTACAACGAGCGCTACCGCAATCTGCCCTATATCGGCATTTTGAAATCAGAGGTCTATGCCCAATCCGATGCAGGCGATCCGATGGAATAAGCAGATGAATTTCTGGTGCAGGCTGTTAACGAGCATTTTTCTGGCCGGACTGGCCGCGTGTCTGCTGCTGGGGCTGCTGGAGCCAGGCCGCGCGCAGGCGCAAACCCCTGCCACCTATACAGTCCAGCCCGGCGACACACTTTTTGTCATCGCCAACCGCTTCGGGGTCGAGCTGGCAGATTTGGCCGCGGCCAACGGCATCGCCGACATCAACCTCATTGCCGTGGGTCAGGTGCTGGTCATCCCCGGCGCAGAAAGTTCGCTGCCTGTCATAGCCGCCCGCCCCGGCGATTCCCTGGCCGATGTGGCTGCCCGCCTGGGGGCAACCGTCGAGCAGGTGGCCGCGCTCAACCAGATGGAGCCGGCGATCCGCCTCTTCCCTGGGCAGCCTGTGCAGATTCCCCCCGGCGCGCCAAGCGATACAGAATTGCGCTTTGGCGCGGTGACGGACGTGCGTCTGCCTGGGCAAATTGTGCAGGGGCGCACGGGACGGCTGGCCGTGCAGAGTAGCCGTCTCCTCAGCCTGACCGCCACCTGGAACGGTCTGCCTCTGGGCGTCCAGCCACTATCCGCAGGGGCGGAGGGCACCTGGCAGAGCGCCTTTCTTCCCACACCGGCGCTGCTGGGCCCCGGTCTCTTTCCGGTGGAAATCGAGTATACGGCGAGCAACGGCGTCGTCCTCAGCCGCACCTTTTCCGTGCTGGTCAGCCAAGGCGTCTACGACAGCCAATTGATCGAATTGCCCGACGATAAGGGCGGCCTGCTCGATCCGGCATTCACCCAGCCGGAGATCGAGAAGCTCTATGCACTGTGGGCGGTGACGGATACGCCTCTACTCTGGAGCGAGCCGTTTTCTCGTCCTATCGGTCTGGAATATCCGACCACCAGCCCCTATGGAACCCGGCGCAGCTACAACGGCGGGCCATACAGCAGCTATCATGCGGGACAGGACTTCGGCGCACCCGCGGGTGTCACCGTCACCGCGCCGGGGGATGGGGTTGTGGTGCTGGCCGAGCCGCTCAACGTGCGGGGCAATGCGGTGGTGATCGATCACGGCGCGGGCGTCTTCACCGGTTATTGGCATCTGAGCGAGAACTTTATGACGCCCGGCCAGCGTGTAGCCGTCGGCGATCCCCTGGGGCTGGTAGGAACCACCGGTCTCAGCACAGGTAACCACCTGCACTGGGAGGTGCGCATCTATGGGGTGGCGGTGGATCCATTGCAGTTTCTGGAGGAAGGGATTGGAGACTGGGGATTGACGATTGGCGATTAGCGACTGGAGATTAAACTGGGTGTCGATCTTCCCAATCGCTAATCTCCAGTCGCTGATCCCCAATATCAAAAAAACGCCGACTCCTGGTGGGGAGTCGGCGTTTTGTTTTGTGTGAAGTTCTTTAGTCGTCTTCCTCGTCTTCGTCATCCCGGCCAATAACCTCGGGTTCCATCTCCTCGACACCCTCGACCTCTTCTTCTTCGGCCTCGGTTTCGGTGCGGCTGGCGATCAGGCTAAAGACTGATTCTTCGGCATCGTCCAGATAGGTGATACCGGCCAGCGCGGGCAGATTGGCAACAGTAATCCGATCGGCATCTTCACCGTCCAAAACGCTAATGTCAACTTCGATGTGAGCAGGAATTTCGGAAGGCAGGGCTTCAATCTCCACATCGGACAGGGCCTGGATCAGCACCATCCCAACTGCGGAGCCGGGCAGACGGCCCACGGCGACGACGGGCACACGTACCTGCTGCTTCACCAGCATATTCACGGAATAGAAGTCAACGTGAATGGGGTTGCGTCGCACCGGGTGGCGCTGCACTTCGCGGATCAGCACATTGTGCAGTCCACCACCTGCCATTGAGACTTCCACGAGTTGGGTAGCCCCACCTGTATGCAGCAGGCGATCAAGACTCATTGAGTCCACCTGGGCGTTGACCGGTTGACTGTTCTGGCCGTAGATGACCACAGGGACCAATCCCTGCCGGCGTAATTCCTTCACTTTGTGCCCGGTTATATCCCGCAGTTGGGCGTCAATTTTTAGTTCCGACATTCGAGCCACTCCTCTGGTATCAATTCGCGGTTACACGCTGTACATACAATTCAGTAAGCAGTTATCAGTAAACAAATGCCCACCGGGCAACTGCGCTACAAATTACTTGATTAACATAGCGATTTCGTGGGCACGATTCCGGGAATCGGCCACAGGTTCTCCCGAATGTCCGTCATCATCTGGCCGATTCCCGGAATCAGGCCTGCTAAGTTGTTTACGGACACTTACTTGGATTTGCGCCGAAAAAGGAGACGCAGAAAAGCGAGTGTCAGGGCAAAGGCTGCGCCGAACGCTGCCACGGCTACGGGGGTAAGAAAGGCTTTGACATCCCCTTCCACCTTCCCGGCGACGAGCAGACCCACCGTCGTTTCGCTGGCCTGGACACGCTCGGCAGCCAATGCACCCACCACACCGCCATGCACAGTGACATTTTTACCAGCCACTGCGCCTGCCGCGGATTCGTGCATTTCCAGGGAATCCACCTGGGCCGCGGCCACTGCTGATTCCCGCATGTCCATGGCGTGGGCATGCACAGAACGCGCCGCAGAGTTGGTCATTTTCACCTGACCGCCCTGGACTTCTTCCACCGATGAATTTTTGACCTCGACCGATTCGCCTATCAATTTGGCGCTCAGTTCTTTGGCTGCTTCATCCAACGGGTTTTTCGCTTCATTGCCCTGGTTCTGCTCGTTCATTGGGATCTCCTTTCGCTCTGTTTCCGCCCAACGGCGCAAAGCGCGACGGTTAGTATACCCGACCGGGCGGGCAGGCGTCAATTTTGCTGCTTTGGAAAAGAGATGTGATACCATTTCGCCATGACTGCATCCTCGCCGACTCCGCCGAAACATCCCCTTGCGCACGTTCGCACCCTATGGCCGTGGCTGATCGCGCTCATCTGTCTGGCCGCCGCGGGTGGCTGGCTCGTCTTGCGCACGGCTCAACCCAGCAGGTCGTTCGAAACACCCCGCCAGACAACATCTCTTGCCAGTGGCGTTGTGGCGCGCATGGATAGTCCTGCTTTCACGTATAGCGACGGCTGGGAAGTTTCGCCCGCAGGCGCGGACCCCGCCGAGCCGGACGATGCCTGGAACGAGCCTGCGGGGCGGCTGACCTTCGCCTACGGCGGGCGGGAGCTGGCCCTGCAATTGGCGGTGGGTAACTATTGGGGCTATATTTTCGTGACGGTGGACGGCGCGCCGGCCAACCGGCTGGCGAGCATCCCTGGCAACGCCAACAGCCTGGGCGAAGCGGCAGGCTACAAGCCGCTCCTCGCCCCGGAGCGGCAGACCGATGAAGGACAGGCGACGCTCTGGGTTCCCGTCCACAGCGCCGACGACGACGGCCCCCACACAGTGCAGGTCGAAGTCTGGCGCGGTTGGGGGCAGATTCCTCTGCGCGGCTTAGCGGTGGACGCGCTCCCCGCCCCGCCGCGCCCTCTCTGGCCTGCGGCTCTCTTTGGTCTGGGAGCGATCTGGTCACTTTATTTTGGAATAAAGATACATTCTCTATTCCAATCCGTTTTAATCCGCCCGATCCGCCAAATCCGCGTTCTATTCTTCAGAGCAATTCTCCAGGCGCGGTTGCTCGCCACGGGGGATGAAAAGACGCAGACACCGCAAGCTAACAGCTTGCGTTACGTATTTTTCAATCGGATTGTTCCGTTTTGGCCCGTCGCGCTGCTATTGATCGGAGCGGGTGTCGTTGCCGATAATTGGCTGCTGACGGATGCGGGTCTGGCACTGCTGGCCCTGGCTGCCCTGCTTCGCCCGGAGTTGTGGGTGGCGGCCCTGCTCTTTGGTCTGCCCTTCTATCTCCACCCCTTGCCCATCCTGCCCGGCCGGGCATTGAATCTCATCGAAATCGGCGTCTGGGGTGGGCTGGCGATTTTAGTAATGCGGAATGGGGAATGCGGAATGCAGAATGGGGAACGTCACCTACGGAATACGCAATACGCAATACGCACTGCCCAATCT
>JACQGT010000212.1 GCA_016199425.1 Chloroflexota bacterium | reverse complement strand
TCGACTTTTTCTGAAAAGTCGAACTTCTGCGTGTGACGTGGGGTGGGATTCTTTCCCGCCGGGCGCGCCGAGTACCGGAAGATGGCGGGGTGATAGATTTATGCAACGGCTCTTGGCTCGATATGTGCCGCCACCCATTCGGTAAATTCGCCGCGGCTGAATTCACCGGCAGCCACCAGCAAAATCGATAGCGAACCGCTGTTTCTTTCAATTTTTCGGCCTGCTGTTTTGTCAACGGAATCGTAATGGTTGTCATCGCCCCCGCCACTTTCTGCTATCACAAACACACTTCGGTTATTCTACCACAAATCATCATCTTTCAATCTCCCCCATGGCCGCGCTGAGCCGGTACTCCCGAATGACGGGCGAGAAGAAGTAAACCGCCACCGCGATCAGCGCCGCACTGCCGCTGAGGATGAGTGTAATCACCTGTGGCCCGAACAGGTCCGCACCCACGCCGGCGAACAGCGCGCCAATCGGCATCAGCCCCATATTCAGGCTGACGACCCCAGTCACCCGCCCGCGCAGTTCGTCGGGGATGGACAACTGCAGAAGGGTCTGGTTGGTGGTCAGATAGATCATCTCAAAAAAGCCGGACGCGGCCAGGCAGAGCAGCGCTACCCAGAGTTGGGCGCTGAGCGCAAAGCCGATGAGCGAGAAACTGAGCAACAGCAGGCTGACCAATTGGATCACCCCTCGCCGCTCCACACTTCCCAGCGAGGCGGTGACAAAACCGCCAGCGATCCCCCCGATACCCACCGCCGACAGCAGCGCGCCCAGAGTTTCCGGCCCGCCCCCAAAGACATCCTTGGCGTAGATGGGCGGCAGCGCGGAGAAGGTGGGGATGATAAAGAGAGGCAGCACCCAGCCCATCAGCACAAAAGCTCTCGTCGTCGGCTCCTTCACCACATAGCGCAGACCCTCGATCAGATTACCCCGCGTGCCGCCCGGCATCAGCGTCGAGCGTTCGGGCGGAAAGTTCAGCTTCAAAATCGTCAACGCCACCAGCGCATAAGCCCCGGCCTGGACAAAGAAATTGCCCTCTGGCCCCACCCAGAGGATCAGAAAGCCGCCCAGAGCCGGGCCGATGGAGCGCATGACCGCCCAACCGGTCTGCACCAGAGCCACCGCGGCCGGCGCGTGGGATCGGGGTACCAGCGCAAAGACGACGGTCTGGCGCAGAGGTATATCCACCGCACCGGCCATCCCGCCCAAAAAGGAGAAGATGAAAAGCGGCCAGATGAGGGTCGGATTGAAGTAGAGGACAAAACCAAAGATGAGGCTGATGGTAAAAAGCCAGCTATTGGTAGAGAGCATCAACCGGCGGCGGGGGAAACGGTCGATAGCAACCCCGGCGATAGGCGCCAGGCCGAGAGTGGCGAGGGAGCGCACCAGATTGAGCGTCCCCAGCATCGCGCCGGAGCCGGTCAGCTCGTAGACCAGCCAGCTCAGCGTCACCTGCTGGATCCACTGGCCGCTGTTGGAGAGGGTTGTGCCGGTCAAAAACCAGGCAAAGTTGCGCTGGCGCAGCACGGCAAAGTTTTCGGCCGGGCGCACAGGCGCGTTTGTGACGGTTGAAGGGATGGGAAGAGGGGCCATAGGTGGGGGAGCCTCCATGACTGAATTGGTTTAGTAGAGACAGTTTATCACATCGCTTCCACAATGCCAGTTGGCCCCACAGATCGTTTAGCGACTGTCCTGAAAAAACGGACACGGATTGACACAGATGCTCACGGATTTACACGGATAAAAACAGCTACTACATCCGGATTCCAGTCACAGTTTTTCGACATATTTGACGCCCTCGATCTGCGCGAAGTCTCGGTCTTGCGTCCACAGGGTAGCGTCATAGGCCCGAGCCGTCGCCCAGATGATACTATCCGCCATCGGTAGCTTGTGATCGATGGAAAGTTTGGCGGCATTCAGTGCCAGAGTCACATCGAACACTACAACTTGCCCCTGCAACATTGCGGCTATGGCTTCGAGCGCGTCGTTTTCGCCACTCTGCTGAAAGATCCGTTTGAAAACTTCATAGACGCTAATCACAGGCACAATCAGGCTTTCTGTCTCTTCAATCGCCGGCGCGAAGAAGGGCGCGTTGGCGGCGTCGGCAAAGTATTCGAGCCATCCCGACGAATCGACCACATTCATAGCCGGTCATCCTCGCGGGGCACAGAAGTATCGATGCCTTTCAGAAAGCCGCGCAGGGTGGATATCGCCTTTACAGGCAACAACTCGATGCGCTTTTCAAAGACGATCACCTGCACTTTTTGTCCGGGTTTGATGTCGAGGGATTCACGCACACGTCGGGGAATGACGACCTGATATTTGGGTGATACGGTCACAGTCTGCATACGGGCCTCCTATCGATAGATAAAACGTTGTACACAAACGAGTATAGCACAGAGCAAACCGGGCGCAAACCGATTGATACGTCGCCCCCGCCCACCTGACCGGTCTGCAAACTGCGCGGCTGTCCAGTAGCAAACGGGATGAAAGTAACGTAGACTGATTGCGTATTTCGTATTGCGTATTTCGTAGGTAGTGACAATTGAGGCGTCGGTTGTGGCTATCCGTAGGCCGTGTAGACAAACGCGATGTCTTCCATCAGCGCTTCCAATTCCACTGCCTACGCGATACTCCGTACCGCAAAAAGATCGACGTCATATGCGTTAGTCGCTCGGCCAGAAACGTGAAGCGTGAAACGTGAACCAACGCCACTGATCTCACGTCTCACGTTTCACGTTTCGACGACCAACTTTGGCTTGTGGCTACGCCACCTTATGCAATACGCAACCGGTCATTCCGGGCGACACCGCCCCAACGATACAAGGAGAACCCAACGTGAACTTTGGAGTCCCACGGGAACAACGCCCGCGTGAATACCGGGTGGGGCTGACGCCAGCCGCGGTGGACGCGCTGGTCAAGGCCGGTCATCCGGTATTCATCGAGCGGGAAGCCGGCAGCGGCGCGGGCTTCGACGACGAAGCCTACCGCCGGGTGGGCGGCCAGATCGTCTACACGGCCAGCGAAGCCTGGCGGCGGGCCGAGACGGTCGTCAAAGTCGCCCGGCCCACCAACGACGAATACAGCCATTTCCGCACGGGCCAGACCCTATTATCCTTCCTGCAACTGGCCGTGGCTTCGGCAGACCTGTTGGAAGCCTTCCAGGCCCGGGAGATTACGGCCATCGCCTACGACACCATCCAGACCGACGACGGCCGCCTGCCTGTGCTCCTGCCCACCAGCGAAGTGGCCGGGCGCATGGCCCCGATTATCGCCGGGCAGATGTTGCAAAGCGCAGGCGGTGGACGGGGCATTCTGCTCAGCGGCATCCCCGGCGTGGCCCCGGCTACCGTTGTGATTATCGGCGCGGGTATTGTCGGGCGCAACGCGGCCAGGGCCTTCTACGGCCTGGGCGCAGAGATTACCGTTTTGGACAAAGACCTGCACGCCCTGCAAGAGGTGGACAATATCTTCCAGGGACGGGTAGCAACCCTCGTCGCCACGCCCTATAACATCGCCAAAGTGGTGGCTTTCGCCGATGTGCTGATGGGCGCCAGCTCGGTGGCCGGGGAACGCGCGCCGATTCTGGTCACAAGGGAGATGGTGAAAACTATGCGTCCGCGCACGGCCATTCTCGATTTTGCCATCGACAGCGGTGGCTGTGTGGAGACGAGCCGTCCCACCACCCACATCAACCCGACATTTGTGGAGGAAGGTGTGATCCACTACTGCGTGCCCAACACACCGGCGCTGGTGGGACGCACGGCCAGCTACGCTCTTTCCAACGCAGTGCTGCCCTATCTGCTACGCATAGGAGAACGGGGGCTGGCCGGTGCGTTGGAAGGCTGTGCGGAGTTGCAGCGGGGCGTCAATACCCGGGACGGGCGGCTGGTCCATCCGGCCATTGCCGCGGCCCTGAGCAGAGGAACGGAGGCCATCAAATGAGATGGCCTGACGTGTATCGTGAAACAATGACCAGCGCAGCAAACGCCGTGGAGCGGGTAAAATCAGGGAATCGCATCTATTTGGGGGGAGGCGCAGGCGTGCCGCAAACGCTTGTGGACGCGCTGGTGGCCCGGTCGGCTGAGTTGCGGGACGTGGAACTGGTGCATATTCTCCACTTTGGCAACGCATCCTACGTGCAGCCGGAGTACGCGGCAAGTTTTCGCCACAACGCCATTTTCATCGGCAACAATGTGCGCAGCGCCGTGCAAGCGGGGCGGGCTGACTTTACGCCGGTCTTCCTCAGCGAGATTCCCCGCCTCTTTCAGCGCCAGATTCTGCCTCTGGACTTCGCCTTTGTCCAGGTCTCGCCGCCGGACGAACACGGTTTCTGCTCGTTTGGGGTGGAGGTTGGGTGTACGAAACCCGCGGCCGCCGCGGCCAGCGTCGTCATCGCCGAGGTCAACCGGCAGATGCCGCGCAGCTTGGGCGACAGCTTCATCCACGTACGCGACATCGACGTCTTTGTGGAGGCGGACTACGCCATCCCCGAAGCGCCCCAGGGCGGCGCGTCGCCCGTACACAAGCGCATCGGCGAGTTGGTGGCGGAGATGATCCCGGACGGCGCAACCCTGCAAATGGGCATCGGCAGCATTCCCGACGCGGTGCTGGCCAATCTGCACAGCCACAAAAATCTGGGCATCCACACGGAGCTATTTTCCGATGGAGTGGTGCAACTGGTGGAGGAGGGGATCATCACCGGGGCGGAAAAGACGCTGCATCCGGGCAAGCTGGTGGCGGGCTTTCTCTTTGGCAGCAAACGACTCTACGACTTCATTGAGGACAACCCCTTTGTGGAGATGCACCCGACGGATTACGTGAACGACCCTTTTGTCATCGCCCGCAACGAGCGGATGGTGAGCATCAACAGCGCCATCGAAGTGGACCTGACCGGCCAGGTGGCGGCGGACTCCATCGGACCGGCTTTCTACAGCGGCGTGGGCGGCCAGCTCGACTTTATCCGGGGCGCGGCCCGCTCGAAGGAGGGCAAGCCGATTATCGCCCTGCCTGCTTCAACGAAAGGGGGGACCATCTCCCGAATTGTCTCGACACTGAAAGCGGGGGCCGGGGTCACGACGACCCGCAACGATGTGCATTACGTGGCCACCGAATTTGGCGTAGCCGAACTCTACGGCAAGAGTGTGCGCCAGCGGGTGCAGGCGCTCATCGCCATCGCGGATCCGGCCTTCCGAGAGGAGTTGACCCGATACGCCAAAGAGGTGCATTACCTGTAGGGCGTATTGCATAAGGTGGCATAGCCACAAAAAGTCTCCCGCAGAGACGCAGAGGAAAAGCGCAACTAACGCATGTGACGCGGTGTCCTGAGCCTGTCGAAGGGTCGATCTTTT
>JACQGT010000211.1 GCA_016199425.1 Chloroflexota bacterium | reverse complement strand
TCTGCGCGGATGCGGCTATGCAGAATGCCACCGACGCGGTGCAGGTCTTTGGCGGCAATGGCTACAGCCGGGAATATCCCGTGGAGAAGCTGATGCGCGACGCCAAAATCTACCAGATTTATGAGGGCACGACACAGATTCAGAAGCAGATTATCCTGCGCGAACTCTATCGATAGTACATTCGAGCGAATTTGGCTCGGAAACGTGACCCGTGAAACGTGAGATCACCCGAACGATCTCACGTTTCACGTTTCATCTTTCCCCTCACCCCATCATCCCTTTTGCCATTCCTCTGCCAGGGGCGCGATCTCCGCCGCCCCCCACGCCCCATTTGCAATCACAATCCGATGGCGTAGGCGGATCGTCGCGCCAGGCTGGAGGGGGTAGATTTCGTCAAACATCCAGGCGAAGGCCGCGCAGGCGAAGGGATCCCGGCGCATAAACCACTGGGTGGGGTGGCGCAGGCTGGACGGGTGGTCCATAAAGACGAGAGTGGAGCAGTCGCCGCTGCCGTCGTGCCGCCCGCTGTAGGCGATCCAGGCGGCCCGCTCGCCCATCACTTCGTCGTCCTGGCGGCCGGCGCTGTCGATGACGCTTCCGTTGAGGAAAGAGCGCGGCCCCCGCCAGAAGAGACCGCCGTAGCCCGCTTTCACCCGGCCGGCGGTGGTGGGGGAGCCGATTTCGATGACTTTGCCCCGCACGTTTGTCAGGCTGCTGCCAAAGTCCAGCGCCCAATAGCCCGCGTCGGCGTCGATGGCTGGGACGCCGATTTGCCGTTCTTCGGCCAGCCAGTGCTCGCCGGCCTGGGTGATCCAGGAGAGATGCTCGCGGGCCTGGAAGCTCTCGCCGTCGAAGTCGATGGCGTCCCAGGCGTCGTGGCGCTGGCTGCCGTTGTTGGGCAGTTGGATGTAGCCCTGGCCGTGGCGATAGCTGCCGCCGCCCCAGAAGTTCTGGTCTTCCAGATGGGCGATGGTCATGGCAATGCCTTTGTGCCAGACGTGATCGTAAGGGCGGAAGATTGTCACCAGATTGCCCGCCAGGTCATGCACCGGGTGAAAGTAGGGCTTGGGCGATTCGCTCTGGGCCATAGCCGGCTGGTAGACGTAGCGGAAAAGGGTCGTCGCGCCCCGGCGCACTTCCAGGGCGTCGTCGTAGTCGTGGGTGAGGGTAAGTTTGCGGGTCACATTCGGTCTCCGTGGGTGTAGGGTTCAGAAGTTCGGAGTTACGACTCCTGCCAAAAGTCGAACTTCTGAAGTTTGCGTCTTTGGGCAGAATCGCGCACAATAAGGAATCGTCATTTTACACCCAACGGGACATTTCGCCAATGGATCAATGGCAGACCTCTTACCAACTCTACGAACGGGCGCAGAAAGTTCTGCCCGGCGGCGTGAACAGCAATGTGCGCATCTCCGCGCCGCCTTTTCCCCTCTTTTTCGAGCGGGCAGCGGGCGCGCTGCTTGTGGATGTGGACGGTAACCAATACATCGACTACGCTCTGGGCCAGGGGCCGCTCTTTCTGGGCCACTCTCACCCGGCCATTCTGGACGCGGTGAACGCGGCCATGCGCCAGGGCCAACTCTACGCCGGCCAGAGCCGGTTGGAGCTTGACGTGGCCGAGACTTTTGTGCGTCTGGTCCCCTGCGCCGAGATGGTGCGCTTTGGGCTGAGCGGCTCGGAAGTGGTGCAAGCGGCCATGCGACTGGCCCGAGCTGTGACCGGGCGCACGACGATTCTGCGCTTCGAGGGCCACTATCACGGCTGGTTCGACAATGTGCTGCTCAGCGTGGCCCCGCCTGTGACCGGGGAGACGCCGCGCACGGCTCGCCCGCCCCAAACGATGTCCACGGGGCAGGTGGCGAGCGCTGCCGATGATTTCCTCGTTCTGCCCTGGAACGATCTGGCCCTGGTGGAGGAACTCTTTGCCGAACGGGGGCATGCGATCGCACTGGTGATGACAGAAGGGATGATGTGCAACACCGGGGCTATTCTGCCCGAACCGGGCTTTCTGGCCGGGCTACGCCGTCTGTGCGACGAGTACGGCGCGCTACTGCATCTGGACGAGGTGATCACAGGCTTCCGTCTGGGCTTGAGCGGTGCGCAGGGGGCCTTTGGCGTCACGCCGGACCTGGCAACCTTTGGCAAGGCGATGGCGGGCGGTTTCCCCAACGCGGCCCTGGCGGGCAAAGCGCTCCACATGCAGCGCTTTGCCCAGGACGTGAACCACTCCGGTACTTTCAACAGCAATGTGATTTCCATGGCCGCCTCCGCCGCAGCCCTGGCTGAACTGGAACGGGACGACGGCGCAGTCTACCGCCACGTGGAGCGGATGGGCAGCGCGCTGATGATGGGCATCCGGGAGATCGCAGGCCGTTTGGATCTGCCCTTGCTGGTGCAGGGCGTGCCCTCCGCCTTCCATCTCTCCTTCACCAACCTACCCGCCATTCGTGAATATCGGGACTACGCGCTACACTGTGACAAAGAGCGCTACAACCGTTTCACCGTCGAACTTCTGCGCCGGGGCATACGCGTGATCAGCCGGGGCATCTGGTACGTCTCGGCGGCCCATACGGACGTCCACGTGGCGCAGACACTGGCCGCGGTGGAGGGAGCATTGCGGGAGGTTGTGTAGCTCAGATGTTATTGCATAAGGCGGCGTAGCCGACAGCCAAAGACGTGCCGACTGGATCAGTGAGCGCTGATTGAGTAGCCGAGTCTTCGAGGCGTATCGAAATCAAGCGAACGGGTCCACAGGCTCAAGCCACCTTACCCGCTTGGTTTCACTTCGACCCTACGACAGGCTCAGGACACCGCAGGCTCAGGACAAGCGATACGGCTGGAAACAGCCCCAGCCTACTCAACCGGTGCTAGTCTTGAATTGTACTTCTATTTCTTCTTGCGGCGCAGACGATCCCACATACTGCGCCCGCCCTCGCGCGCGCTGCGTTTGCGTTCGTCCCTGGCCCGCTCCTGCGCAGCCAACTCGGGCGCGTCCCGTTCTTCCGACGCGGCGCGGATGAGGATGCCCTCGTCGGTTACGTCGAGGATGGCCCGGCCTCTAATCTGGAATTGTTCCAGAAATTCTTTGGGGATTTGCAGCCGGCCTGCGCTGTCCAGCACCACCAACTCCTCGAAATGTTCTTCCATCACAGGCTCTGCGCTGGCCCCGCTACCCACCTGGCTCTCTTCCGTGCCGTTGACCTGCATACGGGTGGAACGCCGGGTCTCGCTGGCAAGCATCCCGTCCCGGATGGCGACCACCCGCTCCACGTGGCGGGCGATGCTGGGGTCGTGGCTGACGATAATCGTCGTCAACCCCAGTTCGTCGGTCAGGTGATGAAACGTGCCGTAGATAATTTGGGCGGTGGCCGAGTCCACCTCGCCGGTCGGTTCGTCGGCCAGGAGCAAGCTGGGGTTGTTGGCCAGGGAGACGGCAATCGCCACCCGCTGCTGTTCACCGCCGGAGAGCTCAGACAAGCCGTGGCGGGAGCGCCCGTGCAATCCGACCAATTCCAACAGATGTTCGGCCCGCGCACGCTTGCCCCGCCCAGAAACCCCGGCCAGGGTCATAGGCAGCTCCACATTCTCGACTGCGTTCAGATAGGGGACAAGATTACGCGCGCTCTGCTGCCAGACAAAGCCCACCTCCTCCCGCCGGTAGCGGGTCAGCTCGCCTTCCGACATTTTGAGCAGGTCGTGTTCGCCTACCCGCATCCGGCCCGCGGTGGGACGGTCCAGGCCGCCCAGGATGTTCATCAGTGTGGATTTGCCGCTGCCGCTGGCTCCCACAATGCCCATCAATTCGCCCTGGCGCACCGAGAGATTCAGACCCTGCAAAGCCACTATTTCCAGATCGGCCACCTGGAAAATTTTGACGAGTCCGTCACACAGGATAAATGGTTCGTTCATTTAGACAGTCTCACCCAGTTTGATGGCCTGGAATATCTTCATGCGTAGGAGTAGAGTGACCAGCGCGCCCAGCGCGGCCACAAAGAGAATTCCAAAGAGGGCATAAATGCGGAAGATGGCGGGCCAGGCGATGGCGACGAGGAAGGGCGGCGTCAGCTCCTCTGGGCGCGTGCCCACCTGCAAATGGGGGATGAAGAGGTCGCTCATCCACGACCCTAGCAGTGTGCCCACGCCGATCCCCACCAGAATCAGAAAAGCCAGCTCCCAGGCCAGGAAGAGGGTCATCTGGCCGGAAGAGAGACCGATGGCGCGCAATGTGCCCAATTCGATAAAGCGGCGGCGGAAAGAGAAGAGGGTATAGAGCAGAAAGCCCAGGACCGTCAACACCGCCGCGGCCAGAAAGCCCACGGAGAGAACGCCGAACAAGCCCTGGCGTTCCGGCAACCGCTGCAATTTGGCGATCTGCTCCCGGGCCGATTGCCAGTCGATGACATTGATGTCGTATTGGCGCAGCTCTCTTGACAGCGCGGTGTAGTCCACGCCCTGGTCGATGGAAATGAGTACGTCGTAAGGGAACTGACCGCCCAACTGCTCGAAGATATAATCCAGATTGCCCACCATCAGCGGCCCTGTGTCGGGATACCAGCCGGTGAAGTATTCGAACTCACCCACGACTTTTAGTATCATTTCCGCGCGCAGCCCATAGCGGGTGACATTGACCTGCACGCTGTCGCCCACCCGGATGGTGTTCTGGCGCATAAAATCCTGGGGCAACAGAATGCCTTCGTTGGCAATCGCCAGAGAATTCATCAGCGCGCCCAGCGTGGCCGGGGCAAAATCCCGCCGCCAGTGGGCCACTTTGGGGAAGTCCAGTCGGTCGATGCCGTAAAAGGTGGCCTCCTGCCACTTGCCCTGCAACTGCACCCGCACATCGAACTTGGAGAAGCGGGTGGCGGCCTTGATATCTTTGGCCTTGTAATGTTCCGAGACAGGCACAAAAGTCCAGGCAACTGGTGCGGCTGCCGCGCCGGTTGCCGCTGCACCAGCGCCGGGCTGTTCGCCGCCCCCCTCTGGCGGGGCAGAACCCAACTCGATCAGCCGGGCATCGGCCCCCACTTTGTAATAGACCCGGTCGTACAGATGATCGTCCAGTGTTTGGGCCAGAGAGGTTGTGAAGGCGGAGAGGCTCAACGTCAGCACCAGCAAAATCAGCGGCGCAGTGTAGAGTCCCCGGTTGCGGGAAAGATGGCGAGTGGCCAGCAGCAGCCCCACCGCATTCGTATGCGCAGCCAGCCAGGCCAAAAGGGCCATGACCAGCGGCAGAAAACGCAGGGCCACCAGCGTCAACGCAAAGATGCCCAGCGCGGGGACGAGAAAGAGCAGTGGGTTCTCGAAGAGACTGTTGCCGCTCACCTGGCCGGGCAGGGCAATGCCCCCCTGCTGTTGCAGCAGATAGATGCCGTAGCCGGCAGGAACCAGCAGCATTACGTCCAGCCAGGCTCGCTGCCACCAGGGCGGCGTGAGCGTGCGCGCCTGCTCCATTTTGTAGGTGACGATTGTATGGCGGGCCGCATTGAAGGTGGGGACCACCTGGGCCACCAACGTCACAGCCAGCGCGCCGAAACCGAATTGGAGGACGGACCGGCTGAGCGAAAGACGCAGGTCTGCATCGATTGTGAAATTGAGAAAGCTGCGGGTCGAGCCGATCAGGTCGGCCACCTGAAAACTGGCGGGAATGCCCACACCCAGAGCAAAGACGCCCAGAAAGAGCGCCTCCACGCCGGAGATGCCCAATACTTGCCCAGCAGATGCGCCCCGGCTGCGCAGGACAGCGATTTCGTTGCGCTGGCGGCCCACGGCCAGCCCCACCACCAGACCGATAAAGGCCAGGAGTAGACCGATGATGGGAATACTGAAAGCGTAGAGAAAGAGGGTCAAAATACCGCTGGAACGCTGGTATTTGCGCAGGGCTTCCAGGGGGGAGATGCTGAGTTGGGTGTTGGTCATCAGCGTGGCAGCCCGCTGTTCCACCTGGCGGCTGCGGGCCAGGATGCGGCCCACGTCGCTGGCCGTCACCTCGTCCCCATCCATCACCAGATACCAGAGCGCCAGGTTCACATCGCTGGGGTAATCGGGCGCGATGCGGTTGGTGTAGGTCTCTTCGGGGACGAGAAGAATGTCCTCCAATGTGTTCAGGTTGTAGAACCAATATTCTTCGCTGGGGTCGGTGGCCTGCCAGATGCCCACCACCTGCACGGGAATCTGCACTGTGCGTGTCTGCTCCTCCGAGCGGATGCGACGGAAGGTGACATACTCCTCACCCACCTGCGTACCCAGCGTTTCGGCCAGGGCCTTGCTCATAAGCACCTCGACGGGCGCATTGCCTGTCGGTGGGGCCACCGCGGGCAGCCCTCCTTCCAGGATTGTGATGTGCTGTTCGATTTCTGAGATAAAACCGACATTGACCCAGGCCAGAGGGTCGGTGGCGTCGGAATAGGCCACGCCTTCTGTAGGGAAGAGGCGCAGATTGTCGGTCTTGAAGTAGCGCACTGTCTGCTTATGGGGCAGACCCAGCGAATCCGCGGCCGGGCCCGATAGATAGGCATCCAGCGGTCCCATCTCCTCCCACTCTTTGGTGCCATAGGTGGAGCCAAGATAGCGGAACATATAGGCAAAGGGGGGGCGCTTGACTGTGCTGCCGGAGCCAACCGCGCCTAACTCCTCCTGCAGGATGCGATAGTAGACCGCGTCCGCATAGAGGGGAATGCTCATCACCAGCGCGATGGCTGTGATCAGACCAATCACCAGGGCCAGCGCCAGCCAGCGCTGGGCCAGCAGCCGTTTGATGGCAACCACAACGATTGCCCAGCTTCGCAGTATGGCTCGCATCGGGTTTACTGTCCTACCACAATTTGGCCTTCTTCCAGGCCATCTTCGATCTCCACCCGATCCGCGGTTTGAATGCCAACCGTCACATCCACCCGGCGCTGTACCTCGCCATCCTGCACCACAGCAAAGCGGCGACCGTCAAAGATGCGCAGGGCCTGGGGTGGCAGCCAGAGCACATCGTCCTTGCGCTCCAATTCGGCCTGCACCCGCACCAAATCGCCCATCTTATAGCCCGCTTCTTCCTGGCTCTGGTCAACGGAGATGCGGGTGGATTTGTCCAGATCGTCGACGGTTGTGCCGCCGCCTGTGCCGTAGGGATAGGGCAGCTTGCGCACGGTGCCGGTTAAAGCCGCGCCGGGACGGCTGGGCAGGACGATATTGACCACCAGCCCCTCTTGCAACTGGTTGAGCTGATCGCTCACCAGATCGGCTTTGACCTCCAGCTCGCTGTTGTCGGCGATGACGGCCACGGGCTTGAAGGCTTCCGCGGCCCGACCCACTGTCAGGGAGACGGAGAGCAGTTCGCCGTCAAAGGGGGCAATCAACTGGGCATCCTGCACGGCTTTGAGCAGCTTTTCCACGGAGAGCTGGGCGCGGGCCACGTCGTTGACCAGCAGGGGATCGACACCCTCCTCCAGGCGGCTAACAGTAATCTCGGCCAGCTCTACTTGCTTGCGCTGCAAGGCCAGGTTGAGCGAACCTTCCGATTCCTGGGTAATCAGTGTGAGCAGGCGCAGGTTTGCCATATCCAGGTTGAGTTGGGCGGCGCGCCGGTCAAAATCCAGGGTGCGCTCGGCCTTTTCCAATTGGGATTGAGCCCGCTCCAGATTAAGCCGGGCTGACTCCACCTCCCGTTCCAGATCATCGATCTCCAGATCGGCGATGATAAAGCCTTCCTCAACGATGTCGCCCCGTTTGGCGTAGATGGCGCGCACCCGACCGTTGGCGCGGAAGAAAAGCTCTTCTTCGGTCACCGGCGCGATGCGACCACTGAAGATCAGTTCTTTGACAATTTCACCCACCCGGACAGTATAAGTGGGCTTCAGAGGTACTGCTGGCGTTGGAATCGGCGTGGGTGTTGGCTCGTCGGACGATACCTGGGCCGAGCGGCCTGTGGGAAGCAGTGCGCAACCGGCAAGGGCAATCGTCAGGAGCAACAGGCAACCAATTCGGAGGATGGTTTTTCCCATCGGGCAATCTCACTTCGGGCTAGCGGTTGGTGGACAATTGGAGGACGGACTTCTCAATAGGCGGCAACATCTCAAATTCTGCGTGGCAGTGTTGCCGGATTTTTCCGACGCGTGGACAATGGCAAGAAGTATCGCTGATTGAGTATACCCTGAAGTTAGGGTTTCTACAAAGTATGGGTACTCTTTTGCGGTTTAGTGGTGCAAACAAAATTTGTCACCCACAGAAGCCGGCGGCTTCTTTGACGACTTCAATCGCTTCCGCTATAGTCTTGGGGCAGCAATCTCAGTAGACCGCAACAGATGCTCCCCG
>JACQGT010000210.1 GCA_016199425.1 Chloroflexota bacterium | reverse complement strand
GTTGGGGGCGAAAGCTGCTGATTCCGGGAATCGACCACACGATCTCTGGCCTTGCAGACTGGCGCTGGTCGATTCCCGGAATCGTGTGCCCCGAAACTGAAGTACACCCATACATCCCCTCCTGCAACAGAGCGAAATCCGTCAGGTGATCCAGAACCGCGGTCAGAGTGCGGGTTGTTGGGTTGTGAGACGCTGCCGCAATCGTTTCGTACAAATTGACAAAGCCGTCACATCAACATAGAATCACGACGGTAGGTGAGTATTCTGAACTGCGTAAGGAGCGCACCGATGATGACACTTGACGGAATTTTGCGTGATATTCACGCTATGCGAGAAGACCTGCTCGTGTTCGAACGTAAGTATGGCGTACCCTCGGAAATTTTTTACGAGGCATATCAACAGGGCCAGGAACCAGCGGAGCAGGCCTGGGTATTGGACTGGAGCGAATGGGCGGCGACGTATAAGATTCTCCAGGATCGCCTGGCGCTGTATACGGAGAGAATTCACCAGATGCTATTGGATGCGCGTGTTTCCAGTTTTGCTGAATTGATAGAGCGCACAGCCCGCCATGAATCCATTCCATTCCCTGGCTGAGTATGAAACGTTCATCTATACTCTCCCTCAACGCTATCCTAGGATCCATCGCTCTACTTTGGTAGTCGTTCGTCGTGGCGATGCTGTGGCTCTTATCCACGGCGAAATCGAATTTCCGCAAGGTGTGCGCCTGGTGGTGCTACCCTTCAGTCAATCTCAAACTGCAGTGTCCTGTGCGCCGTCTTTGGGAGGTTGCCGATGGGTCGTCGTCGTTCCTGGTTGTTTCCTGCCCTCCTCGCTCTGCTGCTCTTTGTAGGCGAGCTGGCCGCCAACTTTATGCCGGTGAACATCCCGCCGGGCTACCAGCCCTGGATGTGGGCGGTGATCGTCCTGGCCGCCATTGCTGCCGTAGCCCTGGCTGTCTGGGATGCGCGCCAGTCGTCGGCGGCCCCCAACCCCACGCCCCCAGAACAGACGACTCTCTCCGGTGACTTTGACGGGCCGGTCGCCGCCGGCAGCGGGGATGCAGTGGACGCATCCGCCGCCGCCGGCCCGATTATCAAGCCCAGCGGACCGGTCACCCAACACTTTTACGCCATCTACCAGCAGCCAGCGGGGCCGGCGCGCCTGGGCGCGGAGCAGTTCCAGCCCCTTCTGGAGGAGTATCTGGGCTGGGTGGAGAGGGCCTATGCCCGGGCCCGGCTCTATGGCCTGGAAAGCCTGCGTACAGCCCGGGGACGCCCGGTGCGCAGTCTGGCCGATGTCTTTGTGCCCATCACCCTGCGCCGTTTTACGCCCCCTTCGCGCCAGGCTGTGGAAGAGCTGGCCCAGGAGTTGGGGGCGGACGCGCTGGCCGAGCGCAAAGCCTTCCTGGCCCTGGCCGACGAACGCAGACAGAGCGGCGAACCGCTGGCGGTGGCAGAGCTGCTCACCACCCACAACCGGCTGGCCGTCATCGGCGGCGCCGGCTGCGGCAAGAGCACCCTCCTGACCTACCTGACCTTCTGTCTGGCCCATCATGCCCAGAGCGGCGCGGCCCTGCCCTTTCGCCTCCCAAGCGGTCGCAGTACCCCCATTCCCCTGCTGATTCCCCTGCGCTACTACCGCCAGTACCAGGAGGCCTGTCGCAACGCGGCAGCACGCAGCCTGGACCACCCCCGCTCCGGCACACTGGCTGGCTTCATTCCCTGGTATCTGAAGCAGCGCAGCCCGGCCCTGGAACTCTCGGAGGACTTCTTCGACCGGCTGCTGTTGGGGGGCGGCTGTCTGCTGCTGCTGGATGGCCTGGACGAGATTGTGGACCAGAGGGAACGGGGGCAGGTGCGGGCGCAGGTGGAGGCCCTGGCCAACCACATCTACCCGGCCAACCGGTTTATCGTCACCGCCCGGGAAGCCGGCTACCGCGAGAACGCGGTCTTTGGCGACGACTTTGTGCGTCTGGACGTGCAACCCCTGGACGAGGAGCAGACACGGGCGCTGGTGGGCAACTGGTGCGAACAGATCTACCCCGGCGAAGTGGAGAGCCAGAGCGAAGCCATCGTGACGGCCATCGCCACCATCAACCAACGCTACCGAAGCCAGAACCTGCCGCCCCTCATCGACACGCCGCTGATGACAACGATGGTGATCAGCGTCAAATGGGGGGAGACGGAGCTGCCCCGGGAGCGTTCCAAGCTCTACGAGGCCGCGGTCAAAGTCATCCTGCAGGCCCAATACCTGGACGAGGACGAGAGCCGCGAGACGCTGATCAACTGGGGCGGGCCGTGGGAGGAGCAGCGGGAGTGGCTGTCGCACCTGGCGCTTGCTATGCACAGCCGGGGGCAAGCGGGCGCGGCCCTGGACGAAGCGGCGCTGCGCACTATTCTCCGGGAGAGGCTTACGCCAGAGAAGCTGGACGCCTTTGTACGCGCCGTGCGTCTGCGCGGCGGGCTGTTGGAGGAGCGGGCCGAACTCTTCCAGTTTATCCATCTCACCTTTCAGGAGTTTCTGAGCGCCCGGCTGCTGGCCAAAGAGCGCAGCGACGCCTGGCCGAGGCTGCTGCCCCACCTGGCCGACGGCTGGTGGCGCGAGGTCTTCCTGCTCCACTACGGCTTTGCCAAGAGCGACTTTGATCGCTACGCCCAAGAGTTTCTCAACTGGCTGTCGGATTTGCCGGCTGTGGACGACGCCACCCGTCTGGCCGGGCTGGAATTGGCCGCGGCCGCGCTGTTGGAGATCGAACGGCCCGAGCCGGAAGTGCGCCGCCGCCTGGCCAAGCGCCTGGCCGCCGCCCTGACCGATCCCACCTGGCGCACCACCCCAGAACAACGGCTGGCCGCGGGCAAGACACTGAGCCAACTGGGCGACTCCCGGCCCGGCGTGGGGCTGCGGCCCGACGGTCTGCCCGACATCGCCTGGGTGAAAATTGCCGAGACCGATAGCCAGGGGCGACGAGAATTCATCTATGGGGAGGGCGAGCGCCGGAGTGAGCCTACCTTCTGGATGGCCCGGTATCCCATCACCTACGCCCAGTTCCAGGCCTTTGTGGATGCTTCTGACGGTCTGGCTAACCCCCGCTGGTGGGATGGCCTAGCGCGCAGGGATAACGACGATCTGCTTGAACAGCGCTTCCCATTTAGGAACCACCCCCAGGACACCGTTAGCTGGTATCAGGCCATCGCCTTCTGCCGCTGGTTGACAGAGCAGACCCGGCAGAACCCCAGCCTGCTGCCCGCCGATCTGCCCGCAGGCCTCTGGCGCATCAGCCTGCCCACGGAATGGCAGTGGGAGAAGACGGCCCGGGGTTATGACGGGCGCAAGTACCCCTGGGGTCCCCGGTATCTCTCCGGCTATGCCAATGTGGACGAGACGGAGAAGCAGGACGGCCCCCACTATCTGCAGAGTAGCAGCGCCGTGGGTCTCTACCCCCAGGGCGCTTCGCCCTACGGCCTGCTGGATATGAGCGGCAATGTGTGGGAGTGGTGTCTGAACGAATACGAGAAGCCTGAACGCATCCAGACAGAGGGTGACGAGTGGCGGGTGGTGCGGGGCGGCAATTACTTTTTGAGCGCAGCCAGCGCCTCGGCGTCGTCCCGCGACGGGTACTACCCGTGGTACGGGGGCGACGACTGGGGGTTTCGGTGTGTGGTCGTCCCCCTCTCTCATGGCTAGGTTCTGCTTTCTGCGTCCTGCTTTCTGCTCTTCTGAATTCTAAATCCATTGGGCTGCCTATGGCAGCCCAATGGATCGATTTTTGCGGATTTGGGGCTTTTCCTGTATTGTTGTCCTGCAAGCAGGGTGCAGGTCTTTTGCTTGCAGGGCTGGGTCGGCAAACGTCGTCCCGCAACAGGAACAACCCGAGGAACAGGAACAACAACAGGGGGTTTCGGTGTGTGGTCGTCCACGCCTCTCGTGTTGGGCAAGCTAACAGCTTGCGTT
>JACQGT010000252.1 GCA_016199425.1 Chloroflexota bacterium | reverse complement strand
GGCCGCGCCGGCGGCGGCTGAGCAGGCCGCTGCACCGGCTGTCAGCACGGGCGCGCGCCAGACGGTCCGCTATCTTTCCTGGTGGTTTGAGGAGGGCAACCGGGGCAAGACCTGGCTCGCTTTTGTCAAAGAGTTTAACGACTCCCAATCGGACATCGAAGTAGTCACAGAGAATATCCCCTTTGACGCCTACACCACCAAGACAATCGTGGGCGCGCAGTCGGGTGAACTGGACGGCGACATTATTATGGCGACCCCAGAACTCGCCCCCCGGCTGATCAAAGCCGATCTCCTGGCCCCCCTGGACGAAGTGCTGACCCGCAACACCATCACCGACCTGAGTTCGGCCCACGACGCCATGCGCAAGGACGGTGTTCTTTACGGGCTGGATATGGTGACGGTGGCCTTCGGCATCCTCTACAACAAACAGCGCTACGAAGAGGCCAACATCACCCCGGCTACGACGCCGGACGAGTGGATCGAAGTCAGCAAGGCCTTGACCGACCGGGACAAGCAGAAGTATGGCTTCTTTGCCACCCATCTGGTCAACGAAGCCTCCGACTTCTGGTTCCAGCTCGAAGAGTGGTGTATGCCTTATGACGGCGTGTGGGCCGAAGGCAAGACCCCGCTGCTCACCTCCGACCCAATCATCAACGGGCTGAAGCTCTTCAAGCAGATGTACGACGTGGCTATGCCCCAGGGCGCAGATAATCCCACAGGGCAGCGTCTGTTTACGACCGGAGCAGTTGCGCAAGGACTGTTCGTCTCTGCGGCCGTGGGCAGTTTCAAGCCGGGCGCGCCGGATCTCTACCCCTTGCTGCGCAGCGCGCCCATCCCCTGGGCGACCAACAAATCCATTGCCCGCATCCACCCGATGATGATCAACGCGGCCTCGCCGGTGAAGGACGCCGCTCTGGAATTCGTCACTTATATGTACAAGCCGGACAACTACCGGCGGATGGTGGAAGGCTGCGAGGATGTCATCTTCGCCCAGCCCTCTGCGGCGCGCCAGGAGTATCTGGACAAGTTGGAGTGGCTGAAGCCGGGCTACGACGGCGTGAGCTACGTGACACCCTTTGATGTGGTGGGCGACTTTGTTTACAACTTCAACGAATTCGGCCAGATCGTCATCACCAACTTCGCCAATGTGCTCAACGCAGGCAAGACGGTGGAAGAAGCGATGGAAGCAGCCCAGGTCCAGGCCGAAGCTCTGGCTGAGCGCATTCAGTAGGAACTATAGTTTTTCAAACAATAGGCTATCATTCTTGGACAAGGAGAAAGTCATGACAGACCGCAAGCAATTGATGAACCGTCGCACTTTTCTCAGGACAACCGCTCTCGGCGTGACGGGCGTGATCCTGGCTGCCTGCACCGCCCCGGTCGCTCCCGCGGTGGCCCCCACTGCTGCCCCCGCGGCAGGTGCGGCCGCTGCACCTGCCGCACCCGCTATGGAGGGTGCAACAATCAAGTTCCTGGGAGGGCCGTGGTCTTTCCTGCCTGATTTGGATATAGTGATCGACAGCTTTGCCGCCGAGTGGGGCAAAGAGAACAATGTCACTATTACCTTCGAGCGGGATGCCCAGGTCCTGCCGAAAATTCAGACCGCCATCGAGACCGGCAGTGGGGCCAATATCATCCAGTTCAGCTCACCCCCTGCCATCTTTGCCAATGCACTGGTGGATGTCAAGGAGATTGTCGCTCAACTGGACAGCGAGGGCGGCGGCTATCTGCCCAACGCACCCTACCAGATGGTCAGTGAGGGGCGCTGGCTGGGCGTGCCCATCGGCCAGCACAACTGGTTCATCAACTACCGGGAGGACTGGCTGAAGGAAGAGGGCTACGACGCCTTCCCGGAGACGTGGGAAGAAGCGCTGTCTCTGGGCGCAAAGCTGAAGGCCAAGGGCCGCCCCTACGGGATGCCCTTCACTGACCTGGCGGGCGGGGACGGCAACGCCGTGCCCCGGCTGGTGCTGTGGGCCTTCGGCGGCAAAGAGTTCAACGCGGACGGCTCTCTGACCCTGGACAGCCAGGAGACGCTGGATGCGCTCGAGTTTGCCATCCGCCTGCACAACGAGGCGGGCGATCCCGGCGAAGTGGGCTACGACGACGGCGCCAACAATGCGGCCTTCCTGGCCGGGCAGATTTCCATGACGCCCAACGTCAACACCATCTACCTGCCGGCGAAGAAGAACAACCCGGAACTGGCCGCCAACATGAACCACGCGCTGCCGCCGCAGGGTCCGGCTGGGCGCTTCGGCTATGGCAGCCTGCCCTGGTGGGGCATCCTCAACCAAACCGAGGGCGCAGAGCTGGATGCAGCCAAGGCGTTCATGGCGGCCTTCCTCTCTATGAAGAACTTCGGTGCCTTCTACAAGGCTGGGCAGGGCTATATCCTGCCGCTGCTCCCCAACTACGACAACGAGCCGATCTGGCCGGAGGATCCGAAGCTGGCCATTGCCAAGGAGATGTTCAAACTAGCCTTGCCTGCGGGCTATGCCCTGCCCAACCAGACGAAGCTGGCCGCGCTGATTCAAGACAAAATTGTCATCGGCAAGCTTTTCTCCCAGGCGTGCAGCACCGGCGACGCCCGCGGCGCACTGGATGGTGTGATGAAGGACATCGCCGATCTGGAATTGCTCACGTAAGGCGTTAAGGACAGTTCGGCTACTATTTTTAGGGGATGAGGAGATGATGAGATGATGGCTGGTCTCATCATCTCATTATCTCCTCTTGGGAGAAACCGATGGATTTCGCAACCCGTTCGCAGCCGCGTTCGCTCGGCTCGACGATCTCCAGGCTGTTGCACAAGGACAGTTCCTTGGGCTATATCCTGCTCAGTCCGGGCTTCATCTTCCTCACGGTGATGATGGCCTATCCCTTCTTCTATGCGGTCTATCTTAGCTTCACAGACAAGCAGATCGGCGCGCCGGCCAACTTCACCGGATTGCTGAACTACACGAAATTGCTCAGCACGACGCTCTTTTCCAAGACCGTACTCAACTCCGTCATCTACACAACCTTTGCCCTTATCTTGAAATTCTGCGGAGGGTTGGCTCTGGGCGTGATGCTCAATCGCCAATTCATCGGCCAGCGGGTGGTGAGAGCTCTGCTGCTCCTGCCCTGGATTATGCCGACGGTCTTCAGCACAATGATCTGGTCGTGGATCTTCCACCCCACCTTTAGCATCATCAACGACATTCTGGTCACCAAAACCGGTCTGCTGAGCGAACCCGTCCCGTTTCTGCTGGATGAGACCTGGGCGATGGCATCGCTGATCTTTATCAACGTCTGGCGGGGCGTGCCCTTCTTTGGCATCACTTTTTTGGCCGCCATCCAGTCAGTCTCGCCGGAGATTATCGAGGCCAGCAAAATCGACGGCGCGTCACCCTGGGGTTCCTTTTGGCGCATCACCTTCCCGATGATTCTGCCCGTGGTGGTGATTGTGATGCTTATCTCCACCATCGGCACCCTGGGCGATTTTGACCTGCCCTTCCTGCTCACCCGGGGCGGGCCGAACAACGCCACAACGCTCTTTGCCCTCACCGCCTACACCCTCTCCTTGCAATCAGGTATGATCGGCCTGGGCGCGGCGGTGACGATGACGATGTTTCCCGTGCTGGTTGTGCTGGTCATCGTTTCGTTGATCAGCGTGCGCCGCCAACAGCAACAGGACTGACGCCGATGGACTCTTCTCGACTTCTGCGCAAGGCCCGTAAGTCGCTGCCTTTCTACCTCCTGCTGGGGGCGGTGATGGCAGTGTTGCTCTTTCCCTTCTACTGGGGGCTGGTTACCTCACTGAAGAGTGATATAGATATCTACGACTTCACCGGCAACTTTTTGATACCCAAGCGCCCGAATCTAGCCAACTACGACACAGTCTTCTCCACGCCCCGCTACTTCACCTGGTTTTGGAATACCCTCTACGTCTCGACCGTGACGACGACGATTTCGGTGGCGATTTCGGTGATGGCAGGCTTTGCCATCGCCCGCCTCCAGTTCCGGGGCGCGGCCCTGGCCGGGACGCTTATTTTTATTACCTACCTGGCCCCCAAGGGTTTTCTCTTTGTCCCCCTGGCCCAAATCCTGAACAATTGGGGGCTGCTGGGCGGCCTGCCGGCACTGATGCTCACCTATCCGACCAATCTGATCCCCTTCTGCGCCTGGCTGCTCAGCGGCTACTTTGCCAATCTGCCCCACGAGCCGGAGGAGTGCGCGATGGTGGATGGGGCCAGCCGCATCGGTGCGATTGTGCGCATTACCCTGCCTATGGCCTTGCCGGGCATCATCACCGCGGCGATCTTCTCCTTCACCGCCTCGTGGAATGAACTGCTCTATTCGATTGTCTTTGTGAGCGGCGAACAAAACAAGATGCTGACCAACGGCGTCATCGGCGCGTTTGTGGGCGGTGACTGGTTCTCGTGGGGGCCGCTGATGGCTGCCTCCACTCTGTCGTCTTTGCCCATCGCCCTTCTCTACCTGCTCTTTACCGACCGCTTCGTCAGTGGCATCACCGCCGGCTCCACCAAAGGATGAAGGGATGATGGGATGACAAGATGAATTTCTGGCTCATCCCATCATCCCTTCATCCCTTCAGAAAGACATGCGTATGCTCTCTGAGTACAAAATCGTCCGACTGACGGCACCGATCTTTCACACCAGCGAGACCGAACTGGCTGACTTTGCCGCGCACGGCCTTTCAGCGACGGTGGTGGACGTGGAAGAGCCGGATGCGCTCATCCCCCTGGTGGCGGACGCCGACATCGTTACACTCATCGGCACGAAGCTGCCCACGCCGGTGGTGGAGGCCATGACCCGCTGCCGGGCGATTGCGCGCATGGGCACGGGCACGGACAAAATCGACGTGGCCCGCGCCACGGAACTGGGCATTGTCGTCACCAACACGCCCTACTTTTGCGTGGAGGAGCAGGCGGATCACGCGATGGCTATGCTGCTCAGTCTGGCGCGCAAGCTGACGGTGGCCCAGAATGGCATGGCCGAGGGCGATCTGGTGCGCGTCCGGCGCGCCGTCGCCACGAACCAGCGGGTGAGTACCTCTACGCTGGGGCTGGTGGGCTTCGGGCGCAGTGCCGTGCATACGGCCCGGCGGGCGCGGGGCTTTGGGATGCGGGTGTTGGCGACGCGCAACAACAAGCGTGCGCCCACGGATGAGGCCGATGCCCTCGGCGTGACAATGACAGATTTGGAGACGGTTCTGCGCGAATCGGATTACGTTTCCCTGCACCTGCCCCTGAACGCCGCCACCTACCATCTGATCGACGGCGCAGCCCTGGCGCTGATGAAACCGACCGCTTATCTCATCAACACCTCGCGCGGCGCGCTGGTGGACGAAGCTGCCCTGGCCGACGCCATCCACAGCGGGCGGCTGGCCGGCGCGGGCATCGACACCTACGAGGGGATCGACGTCTTTATCGATGTGATTCCGCCCCGGCTGCACCCGCTGACGGGGCTGGAGAATGTGATTCTCACACCCCACGTGGCCGCGGGGTCTGTGCAATCGGCGATTGACATTCGCATGATTGCGATGGAAAATATAGTGGACATTTTGAGCGGCTATTGGCCCCCACCAGAGAATATCGTCAACCCGACAGTCATCCCCCGTTTTCCGCTGAAAGAGAGGGGATGATGAGATTGGGTAAATTATGCAGGCGGATCAGTGAGCGCTGATTGAGTAGCG
>JACQGT010000005.1 GCA_016199425.1 Chloroflexota bacterium | reverse complement strand
TAATCAGTAATCAGTTTTCACTGATTACTGATTACTGACCACTGATAACTGCTCACCTGGCAATACCATACGACAGACACACAGAACAGGGATACTGACATGAAATTGACCGGAAAACTTGTGGCAGAAAGCCCTCTCTATCGGGGGAACGCACGCAAAACTCTCTTTACCAGAGACGGCGATGGCAAGCAGCGTTTGGTTTCACTGGCTGGCGAGATATCCGGCACCGCGCAGTCGTTGATGGACGCTTTCATCGGCGCGTCTCGCGATGGGCGCAATACCGGCCTGTTGAACCAGGCGTGGCTCAATCTCTACGACGATGTCATGCCTGGGGATCTGATTCGCCAGATCGACTGCCAGTTGCACAGCGGCTCCTATCCTCGCAATCGCTTCTTCGACCTGCGTATGGGTCTCAAGTTGGACGAGGATCGCTGGTCGTCTGAGGCCAACGCCAACTATAAGATGGAGACGATCTTTCGCAACGCCGTCTTCGACTTTGTGATGGATGTGAACGACACTGTGCTGGCCCGGGGCGACAACCGGGCCCGGCTGCACCACCTGCTCCAGGAATTGCAGGCCGGACGCTTCTGGTTTGGCGCGGGCAAGAGCAAGGGATTGGGCCGCGTGCGCCTGGAACTGGACACGTCTCTGGCCGCGGTTTCGGCAAGCTCAACCCAAGCGGTCGCGCCGCCCAAGCTGGACCCCCGGGCCAATCACTTGCGCATCGCCCTCGAGTTCGACGCCGCCAACCCGGTTCTGGTGGGGTGGAATTGGGGCAAAGTCGATCCGGCGACGCCCTCCTTTGCCGCGGTGGAAGGCCGGGTGCTGTTGGAAGCCATGCGTGATCTGCCCGCCTACGTTCGCACACCTCTGGAGATGGTCCTGGGCGGCCCTATCCTCTCCCCGGACGATTGGAAAGCGAAATTTGCCCGCTACTTCCCCCGCACCGCCGCCATCTGGCTACAAAAACAGTCGGTGCGCTCAGTTGAAGTCTGGACGTTGTCGGTCGCTGCCCTGGAACGGCTGGGCAAGGGCAAGTTCGGCCTCTCTGCAAAACTTATCGACGCCACGCGTCCCCTGTGCGATCAGCCCTTTGCCAGCGAAGATGTGGCCCTGTCCGCCGTCTCGGAGGCGCTGGGCAAGAAAGCCAATATGGCCGGGCGCGTGGTCAAGGCGATGGAACACCAGTCCCAAGAAAGCCGTGATCTGAACCCGCAAGCCTGGGCAGAATTGGCCGGCGATCTGGGGCTGGACCCGGCGCTGGAAAGCCAGATGGCTGCCCAAATCGGCGATGAGGCGGGGCTGACCGCGGTGCTGGGTACCGCCCTGGCCGCGGTTCTGCCCCGGCTCAATCTCCAGGTGGATCAGCAGATCAATCTCCTGCAGAGCGACGCCTGGGTGGATGTGGAGATTGCCAGCCGGGAAGAGCATCTGCGCATCAAAACGATGTTGCTGGATGGCAGGATCAACGAACAGCAGTGGGGCGACCGTCGCCAAACGCCCAACGGCGTCAGCGCGAGCGCCTGGCAGACATTCGTGGACGAGCACCAGCGCGTGCGCTATCAGCATATGATCCACCCGCGCAACCTGGGCAAGAGCATTGCCAACGATCAAAATTTCATTGCCTATCTCAAAACCCATCGGGATCGGGCGCGGCAGGAACTGGCGCAACCCAACAACATCGACTTCCGGGCGGGCGGCCCCTTCAACCGCTCCATCTCGCGCAAATACGGCAAATCCTATGACACCGTTTTTATGCGTATGCTGAGCTGGTCGCCTTCGGAGCAGGAAGCGGGCGCGTGGGAGATTTACGTGCCCGGCAGCACACTCAAAGGCGCATTTCGCAAACGGGCGTCCCAGATTCTAAAGACGCTGTGGGGCGAGTCCAGGCGCACCGACGCACTGTTGGACCGCTTCTTCGGTGCCCAGGGCCGCCGCGGGATGGTCTTCTTCTCTGATGCCTACCTGCGCGACCCCCACGACCCCGAGCGCGCCTGGTCTTCTATGGACGGCGTGCGCATGGACCCGCGCACCGGCCAGCCCGAAGAATCGGCCAAGCAGGATTTTCTCTACGCCTACGGTGCCCAACTGGTCTTCCGTTTCCGGCTGGATATCCAGAACGTCGAAGAGAACGATCTGGAAGCGCTCTCCGTCCTGGCCCATCTGCTCCAGGATTTCCAGCGGGGCGACATCCCCATTGGCGGCGAAAAGACCAGCGGCTTCGGCTGGGTCTGCGGCGCGATCGATGAGATCGAGTGGCTTTCGGCCACCCCCACTGGCATGACCCAGACTCTCTTCGGCGCACAGGAAACGGTGCGGGACGGCGGCTGGCATCGTTTGACCCTGAAAGGCGAGGGGGCCGCGGATGGACTACAGTTTATGGAACCGCTGCTCGCCGCCTCGGCCAGCCCTGCGCGACCGCCCCGATCGACGGCAGGCTTCATCTCCCACCGCTCCTTCGGCGGCCATTGCGGCACCCTGGCCTTCGAGGTCGAAACGCTGACCCCCACCCATATCCGGGAGAGCGGCGAGCCATCGTTCAAAACCACCCTCAACGATCAGTCGGTCAACGGGTGGGACTTCTTTTCCATGGCACCCCCGACGGCGGAGATGCGCCCCGTCGTGCGTCGTTATGCCTTGCCCAGCCGTAGCATCAAAGGGATGGTGCGCCATCTCTACGCCATCGCCAGCGATTCCGGCGCGGCCAGCGCAGATCTGAGCAGCCTGAACCCGGCGGACAGTCTCTTTGGCTGGGTCGGCCAGGGCACCAATCAATCTGTTATGGGGCGGCTTTCCTTCAGCTTCGCCCCTTTCGACACACCGGAATTGGCCTGGTATGCAGTGCCTTTTCCCTATTCTGGATGGGTCTTTGAGGGCGGTCAGTGGCGACAGATAAGCGGTCGTCGCGTGCCTCAACTGCGCATCGCCGATAGCTGGCGGCTCTTCCCCCACACACCCCTGGCTCCCATCACCCAGCGCACCCAGGGTTTCCAGCCGAATTCGGCCCAGGCCAGCCATTTCCAGGCCATTCTGCCGGGCAGCAAAGCGCGCTTCACGCTCCGTTTTTGGAATCTGGAGGACGCCGAACTGCGCCGCCTGCTCTGGTGTACGGCGCTGGAAGCAGACCTGGCCCATAAGATCGGCCATCACCGCTATCTGGGCTTTGGCGCTTTACGGATGCGTTTGCTGCCCGAAAGTTTCCTGATCGACTGGTCGAAGCGCTATTCCGGCCGGCCTGAAGATGAATGGCGTCTGCCGGTTGACGTGCCGGCCACCGGCGACGCCAGCGTGATTGCCCACTACGCCGAACTGCAAAAGGCTCTGAATGCTAACGCCCTTTGATTGGATTCGGCAGACCCGGACTGGTTCAGAGTTGCTGGCGGTCCTACACTGTATGGAAGATAGACCCGATCTCGTCGGTCGCGATACCGATGAGATCGGCCCTCCCCATTCAGCCCTCAATCCTCTTTGCCAGCGCTGCCGGGTCTATGCGGCCCTGCCCAATCGTCAGCGAGCTCCTTATTGCCCCACGTGCAGCACTATTTTGAACCGGGCTGCCGGTCTGAAAGAGCTTTCCCTAAATACAGTGCTTCTCTGGGGTCACGTCAACCTGCTGCCCTACAATTTGTCCCCCCTTCGTCAGGCTCAGGATACCGCCCGCGCCGAGCAGGGGCGCGTTGCGGGTGCATACGTTCACAGCCAGATGCCAGGCCAGACCCGCTTTCTCGTGGCGCTCCATCGCCAGGCCCTGAAGCCGTGGCTGCAAGACCTGGTTCTGCACCAGGGAATGGAGATGCGGGGTGTGCTCCAGCTTTTTCCCACCACCGGGATGATCGGCGCTTCTATGGGCGATCTGGTCTGTCACATCGTGCATCACGAGTCCCGCTTCCCCATGGACGCGCTGCGGGTGCGCTTTTTTGCCACAGTGCATCAGGTCTTGCAGCCCCACCGCTATGACAAACAGGGCGTGGTGAACTTCGAGATCGGCGAATTTCTGAGTATGTTGGAGATGGCTGCCGTCTTTCGCACTGTCTTGCGTCCCGATGAGCAGCAGATGCTCCTGGAACTGGTGAGCATCGAAAGCGCGGCTGAGTCCCAGTTTTATTGGGGGCGCTTTATGGGCTATCTAAACCCGGAGGCGCGGGATATGCTGGATGGCTGGAATGTCCGCAACTGGTCTAAACCACAATTAAATCTACTCTATAATCTGATCGAGCATGTGGCCTTTTATCACACCGCTTAACCTTATCCGCTATCTGATCGTCTGGCGCGTGAACGACTCGATGGTGATGTTGCCCCGCTGTTTGCCGACGGCGCTTTCGCCGGTATTGGGTACACTCATCGCCGAACGCCTGCCCACGCGGGATGCGCAACAGTGGCGCAAAGCGCTTGCTCCCTGGAATGACGAGACGATTGCCAACGCCCAACGGGTCATCGGCGTAGAAAGTGTGCCAAAGGCTGCCTGGCCCATCGAGTCGGTTCTCTTTGCCCCACCCGGCAAGACTGCCTATGGCGAGGGCGAGCTGGTGATGTGGGAATTGAAGTTGCTGGGGGCGCAGGCGGATCACGCCCTCTTTTTGGAACTGATCCTGCCCGCGATGGAAGAGGCCGCGGTGACCAGCGATACCCGTTGGAAACAGACCCACAGCATCTGGGGGCGCTTCGACATCCAGTCCATTTTTGTGGCCCGGGGCGCGGTCTGGGAGCCAATCGTCAGCGATGGCCGTCTGAATTTGGACTATCGCGCCACACCGACCCAATGGGTAGAAGGCTTGACATTCGGCCAGGAGGCGCAGCCAAAACCCTGGCACAAGCTGGCGTGGGTCACACCCGTTGACCTGGACCGCTGGTCCACCGAGCCGAAAGAGAAGTCGCGTGGGCGGTTTGGGGCGGGCAAAAGCGCGCGACCGACCACACGCGCCCTGCTAGAGGGCTTGCTGGCACGGGTGGGGCAGTTGTTGCCCGGCAAACAACACAGCCCAGACGCCGCGCTGGCCTTGCTGAGTGAGGAAGAACAGGCCAATCTGTGGCAAGGGTTGTCAAGTCAGGGATTTTATGACCGCTATCACAAAGCGGATCCTATACCCAAAGGCTGGCCTGGCCGTTGGGTGGGCAGCCAATCTTTTCTTGAACCCTTTCCCCCGGCGCTGCTTCCCTTTCTGGATCTGGCTTCTATCCTGCACGTGGGCGAGCACACCCATTTTGGGTGTGGAACTTTTGTGCTTCGATGAGTCTTGAACGTATTTCGTATTGCGTATTCCGTATT
>JACQGT010000263.1 GCA_016199425.1 Chloroflexota bacterium | reverse complement strand
CGTCCACTCCCAGCCACTCCTCCTCCACACCCGGTTCATAGGCGCTATGCAGGCTGCCCGCGGTCTCCGCTTCCAACACATCGGAATCGCTGACGATCCCAACCAGAAAACCGTCATCATCCACAACGGGAATGCGTCGGATGGTATGCGCATCCATCAGATTAGCGGCGTCGGCGGCCAGGGCGTCGGGGTGGATTGTAATCACTGGGGTATGCATAATCTGGCGAACGGGGATGCGGTGCATAGGAGACTCCTCAGTCCAGGCTGACAAGAAAACGGAGTGCGTCGGTTTCGGTAAAAATGCCGACGACTTTGTGATCGACCACAACCGGCAGGCCACTAATCTTGTGGGCCAACATTTTATTACAGGCAGCTTTGATCGTATCCGTAGGGGCAAGGGTAATCGGGTCGGGGGTCATAGCCGAACTGACTGGCAATTTGGCCCAGAAATAGTTGATCTCGAAGAGGCTCAGGCTGGAAACGCTGGATGGAGCCGCCTGGCGCACGTCGCCCAGACTCAGAATGCCGATCAGACGGCCCTCGTCGTCCACCACCGGCAGGCGGCGACAGCGATATTCCGCCATCATATCCCTGGCATCAGCCAGGGACGCATCGACCGCGCAGGTATAGGGGTGTGGGGTCATCCAATCGGCCACCAGCGCCTCGGCCACGGCTCTCTTTGTCGGATCGCTTGCCACCGCCTGCACCGCCATAGAATAGACTCCCGTCACTGGTCACCGCCGCCGCCTGTTCCAACACATCATAGCATCAGGCCAGAAGCCCCGCCAACTGGGAGAGCGCTGTGACCAACCGCACCCCTGGCGGCAGGGAAAGCCCGTCGCCCCCCGCTGGCCGATAGAGGCAAAAGTCCAGCCCGGCACTGAGCGCACCGGCCAGGTCGTGGCTGGCCGAATCGCCCACGTAGAGCGCGGCAGATGGCGCAACGCCCATCTCTGCCAGAGCATAGGCAAAGATGCGCGGGTCCGGCTTGGCCCAGCCCACCTCGTCGGAGACGACAATTGTCTGGAAGTAGTGGGTCAAGCCAGCCGCGTGCAGACGAGGGCGCTGGGTGTCCTGGTAGCCGTTGGTGATCAGCCCCAGGCGGTAGCGGACGAACAGAGCGTCGAGGGTCTCGCCTGCGCCCTCCTCTAATACGGCCACATCCGCAAAGAGCCGCCAATAGAGGGTGGCTGAGCGGGAAAGCGCAGACGCATCCACACCCGTCTGGGCGCAGACAGCGGAGAAGATGCCGTCCACAATCTCCTCACGCGTCGCACCGGCGGCCAACCCTTTTGCCCAGTGGCCGGGGCTGATCCCGGCGTAGGTTGCCAAAAAATCCTCTCTTTTCGCTGGGTCGAGGGTTGGGCAAGTCTGGGCCAGCCGGCGCCGCACCGTCTCCCCTTCACAGGCGATGAGATCGAAGAGTGTCCCGTCCAGGTCAAAGAAGATGGCTGCGTAGGGCTGGGCCACAGTCACGCCTCCGCCAAGCGCTGCAGGAGGGCCGTGGCCGTCTCCCCCCGCGCGGTCAGAGTAAAAACGCGCACGTCGGGGTCTTCCTCGTCCGAAACGCTTGTCACGTCCAGCCGTTCCTCCGGCAAGAGCGGGCCGAGACGATCCGCCCATTCCATCACAAGCACCAGCAGCCCGCAGTCATCCGCTGCTTCCAGATCATCCAGGAGATCGCCGAAACCGATGCCGTCCAATTCCGCGGCGCTGCTGCCTTCCAACCGGTAGACATCCATATGCGCCAGCCGCCGTGCCTGGGCACCCCGCCCGGTCGCACTTGTACTGAGCTTGTCGAACGTATAGTCGTTGACGAGGGTAAATGTCGGGCTGGTCACGGGGACGGGAATGCCCAGACCCGCGGCCAGACCCGCGGTGAAGGTCGTCTTGCCCGCGCCCAGATCGCCGGAGAGAGCGATGAACAGATTGGACTGGATGGCCTGGCCGATGCGCCGCCCCAGAGCGACCGTCTCCTCCGGGCCGTGGGTTGTAAGCCGCAGTTGGGTATGGGTGGGTCTCTCTGTCAAACCGATTGGTGGGTGGTTCACTGCAAGCAATGCCTCTGCGTAATGGGGTTTCGTTATCACTGCGTGCAACGATTGGTACACGACCTTCCCCATTGATTGTACCCGTTTCCCAGATCACAAACAAACAACGTAGGGCGGATTGGCAATCCGCCTGGGACGGACTACCAGTCCGTCCTACAAAACCCGGCCGATCCGCCCGGGACGGACTACCAGTCCGTCCTACGAAAAAAGGTACACAATACGTATAGAAGTGGCTTCTGGCAGATGGTAGCATCGACTTACACAGATTGAATCCGCTCATTCTGAAATCCGTGTTCTAAGGAATGGTTTTGCTATGAAAATTTCCCCCGCCCCCAGGCGAACGACAGCAGACCGCTTGACACTCTACGGCCTGTTGGTTCTCTGCTGTTTATCAGTATTCTTCTATTGGAACAGTCGCGCTGTGTCCGCCCAGCGCTCCGACGCCCCGCAGATCGCCGTGCGCGGTGATCTTACCCAGCGCCAGTTACTGATCGGTGGCCGGGTGGTGTTGGAAAAAGCGGGCAGCCACTTTGGCCGCCCAACCATCAGCCCGGACGGGCGGCTGCTGGCCGTCT
>JACQGT010000246.1 GCA_016199425.1 Chloroflexota bacterium | reverse complement strand
GGTCACGTTTCCCCTACAATTTGTCTTTTCCCTCAGGCGCACGTATAATCCTAACGGTTCGCCGTTGTAGCTCAGTTGGTAGAGCAGCTCACTCGTAATGAGCAGGTCGTCGGTTCAAGTCCGACCAACGGCTCACAAAAAAAGTGAGCAGTAAACAGTTTTCACTGATTACTGCTTACTGTTCCCCCCCCCGCTCCGGGTAGACACCCGCCATCAGCAGCCCCAACTCTTCGGCGCTGGTCTGCTCCCGCTCTACCACATCCATCACCCGCCCCTCGTACATCACTGCGATACGGTCGGAAAGCGCCAGCACCTCGTCCAAATCTTCCGAGATGAGGAGGGTGGCTGTGCCATTCTCCCGCTGTTGCAACAGGCGCTGGTGGATGTATTCCATCGCGCCGATGTCCACGCCCCGGGTGGGTTGGGCCGCCAGCAGCACTTTGGGCGAACGGGCCAACTCCCGGGCCAGAATGAGCTTTTGAATGTTGCCGCCGGAGAGACTTTTGGTGGGCGTGTCGATAGACGGGGTCTTCACCCGAAAGTTCTCCACCAATTCCCGGCTGTGCCCGGCAATCCGCTTGAAGTCGAGAAAAATGCCTCTGGTAAAGGGCGGGCGCGTATGATCCTGGAGAAGCAGATTCTCTGCCACGGAAAATTCCCGGATCACGCCGTCGTGCATCCGTTCTTCGGGGATGTAGGCCAGACCAGCTCCTGTGCGCTGGCCTGCGCCCTGGCCGGTAATCTCCACGCCGTCCATCTCCACCCGCCCCGCGGTGACAGCCCGCAACCCGGCGATCACCTCCGCCAGCTCCCGCTGACCGTTGCCGCTGACCCCGGCCAGCCCCAGAATCTCGCCGGCGTGGACCTGCAACGAAACGCCGCGTAAAGCTTCGTGGCCGGTCACACCCCGGGCCGAGACATTTTCCAGCGAAAGACGGACCGCTCCGTGGGCCACCTGGCCGCGGTTGCGCTCCAGCAACACATCCCGCCCCACCATCATACGGGCCAGGTCGCTGCGGCTCATCTCCCGGGCCGGGACAGTGCCGATGCGCTTGCCTTCGCGCAGAACGGTCACTCGGTCGCTGATGTCCAGCACTTCGTGCAGCTTGTGGGAGATAAAAATCAGGCTGTGACCGTCCTGGGTCATACGGCGCAGGATGCGGAAGAGATCGTCCACCTCCTGGGGTGTCAGCACAGCCGTTGGCTCGTCCAGAATAAGCAGGGCCGCGCCCCGGTAGAGGGCTTTGATGATCTCCACCCGCTGGCGTTCGCCCACGGCCAGGGTCCAGACAGGCGCGTCCGGGACGACGTTCAGATGGTAGGTCTCGCTCAGTTCGCGGATACGGGCTTCCACCTTCGCCAAATCGAGCAGTGCCCCTCGGCTGGAAGGCAAACCCAGCGCCACATTTTCGGTGACGGTCAGGGTGTCCACCAGCATAAAGTGTTGGTGGATCATCCCAATGCCCAGTTCGATGGCGTCGGTGGGGGTGCGGATGGCAACCGGCTCCCCGTTGAGTAAAATCGTCCCTTCGTCGTGGCTGTAGAGACCGTAGAGAATCTTCATCAGCGTGGATTTGCCCGCGCCGTTCTCGCCCAGCAGCGCGTGGACCTCGCCGCGGCGGATGTCGAAGTCCACTGCGTCGCAGGCCAGCACACCGGGAAAGTGCTTGACGATCCCGCGCATTTCCAGGCTGTCGATGGCCGGGCGACCTGTGGGGAAGAGGGTGGGGGAGGGGGTTGTCACAGAACAGTATGTCCCTTTTCTTGAGGAGAAGGGATGACAAGAGGAAGGGATGATGCGGTGTGCCAGTGTCATCCCTTCCTCCCTTCATCTTCACTCCATCGTTGTAATCGAACCGTCTTCGATGCCTGCAATGGCAGCATCCGCCGCGGCTTTTACGTCATCACCGACGGACACAGCGCTGTTGTAGCTGATAACCAGACCGCCGTTGGCGAGGGTGAGATTATAGGCTGTGCCGCCCAATTCCCCGGCCTTGACTTTGGCAATCATATCTTTGATGACGCCGGTCCAGTCGTAGACCTGATTGGCGACGACAATATCCGGGCCAAGAGAGGTCTGATCGCTCTGGGTTCCCAGCCACTTGACGCCATTCTCTTTGGCAACACCCACCGCGCCCACCACCTGTTGGGCCGAGCCGGTCAGCACATCGGCCCCAGCCTGGATGTGGACGTTGGCAGCCTCAGCCGCCAGGGCTGTGTCGCCAAAGGAGCCGGTGAAGCTGACGTTGACCACAGCGTCGGGCTTCGTGTCTGTCACGCCTTTTTTGAAGCCGTCGATGTAGAGTTTGGCATCACCCGCTTCCACCGGGCCAACCACACCGATTACATTCTTCTCGGAGAGTATGGCCGCGATAACGCCATTGACGTAGCCCCCCTCATCGGCGGCGGCCTCGTAGGCAAAGACGTTTTTCAGCCCCTTTTCGCTGCCCGTGTCAACCGCTGTCCCCCAGGCAAAGCTCGTCTCCGGGAAGTCGGTCGCCACCTCGAACATCGAATTGCCGAATTGGGTGCCGTGGGCAATGACCAGATCGTAACCATCCGCCGCGTAGTCGCGGATGGCCGCGGCCGCGTCAGTCACCTGGAACATTCCCTCGGAATAGGCGATCTCCAGCGTTCCTTCGCCGCCCATCTCGGCCTGCACCGATTTCAGCGCGCCATACATCGCCTGGCTCCAGGCCAGGTCGGTGGTGCTGCTGGGCATGACGATGGCAATGCGGAAAGGGCCTGTGGCTGCGGCGGGCGCGGCGCTTTCGCCGCCGGCTGCCGGCGCAGCCACAGGCGCGGCGGGCGCGGCACAGGCCGAAAGGACGAGGGCCAGAATCAGACTGGCAATAAGAATCAGTCGCTTGTGCATTGGGTCCTCCTGAAAATTGGAAAAGCCGATGAAAGTAGAAAACAGTCACGCTGACTGTATACGGGATTTGCCAGTTGCGCAAATGTCGTGGGATGGGTGCATCTCCCACTCCAGAAAAGCATCCCGCTTGCCCCAGATGATGCGCAGGGGCACTGTGACCCGGTAGCTGCTGGCGCGGGCCGGCGGCTTCTGGAACATGGCCCGATACCAGTTGATCATCCCCGTCCACGCGCCGGGCTGGGCCCAGGCGGCTAGGTAGTCCTGCATATCCTCTTCCGTAAACGCGCCGGGCGACAAACCGGCCTGGATGCCCCTGGCAAAGCGCTCCCCACCGGCCTGCCGCAGAGAAAACTCCGGCAGCCAGGGGATCTGAAAGTAGAACATATACCAACTTTTGCGCAGTTGGGAGAAGTGGGTGCGCAAGCGGCGGCGCATGACCGCGGGGTGGGGGACAGCGAAACGACCTGGCAAGTCAACCAGCGCAAAGATTCAGGGGGTGCAGATGAAGGGTGACAGCCTAGCCTTTCTGCGCGGCTGCGCAACTCGCTACGCCGGCCCTGGGGGTCGCACTGGGTATTGACATCTTGTTCAGACTCTGCTAGAATCATGCTAGAATGCATTGTCGGACCTTATGACTTACACTGCCATGCATTTTTCCCTTTGAAATTTGCTTCCCCATGAACTCCAGATTAGTGGTCATTAACTCAAGCGGCTATCTTCTAGCAACTTGAATGATGTAAGTAAGCTGAAAAAGAACGACCTTAAGTTCAAAGCCTTTTGCGGAAGTAGGTTTGATCGCCCAACGACTCTATCCCATATTTTTCTATTACTCGCACCCAACAACAAATTTAGTTAGCTACCACCCCACATAGCAAAAGTCAGACCCTCCCTACCCGAAGTCTGATTTTTCACTTACAGACTAGTACAGCGCGGCGCAAATGTCTCAGCAGTTCCTGCTCCCCGCTGGGTCCGTGACCCGGCGAGAGCACTCGAAATGCGTAGTTATTTGCGCCGCGGTGTATTAGAACGTTGTTCAACACATGCCAGGATCTAACGGTCAACTGTTGAAATTTTCGTCACTCCGTTATCCATTGATAGATGGATACGTCCACAACTGGTTAATAGCAGGACCTTCAGTGACTTCAGCGGAGGCCCAGGACAATCGACCAGATATTGGATCTCTGAACCATCTGGGGAATGGATCCCATGATAGGGCAGCCGAATTGCTCCAAGCGTCTACCATCAAGATAGCAGAGCCTCCGGTGCAGCGCGGAAAGTTCACCACATCCAGCGGGGAATTGATGTGGGAATATCAAAGTTGCCTCGACGATCATTTCCTTGATTTCAGTGGCTACTACTCCACGTGCGCTCTTCTGGAAAGTTGGGCCTACAGTGAGATCGACAATGAAGTTTGCCAGGAATCTACGGTCAGCATCACCAGTAACAGCCCGTTCTCTCTGTGGCTGAATGATGAGCATCTCTATCGCCAGGAAGAGCATTTTCATGGCCCGCCAGGCACGAACAGCGTCTCTGTTCAGTTGGTGGCTGGTAGGAATCGCCTGCTGGTTCGCATGCAGATGGCCGCGCTTCGGGCTACACCCCACCTCTTCTCCCTACGCCTAGAGAATTTCAATGCTGGACCAACACCGGTTCATATTCCCATTGCTGTAGATGCCGCCAACCGCTATCAACTCTTTGAGGAATTCTTTCAACAACTGTACCTGGATCGTGATCTCTACTCCGGCCCCGATAAGATCGTGTTGCGCTGGCCGCCAGGGTTGAAAGCGCCGGCCAACTATGCGGCTCGCCTACAACGGATCCCCAATCGGATCTATGCCGAGGCCGAAGGCAAAGAGAAAGATAGCGGCGACCGTATCTTTGTAGAGTCAGCCGCTGTGCCCAACGGCGACTATGAAGTGGTGATGATGCCGGGCCCGAATGAATTCTATCACCAGCAAGTGCGCTACCAGCGAACACTGCCGCTGGTGTTGCTGCGCACACAGTACAGCAGAACCCCCTATGCCACCTACGCGGAACGCCGGCAAGAGGCATTACGCTTCGCAGCTTACGAAGAAGGGCTATTCGCCGAAATCGCCAAGATGGCCGCTGGCTGGTGGAAGGATCTCCGCTTGCCTGCCATCGAAGACGCCATTACGCGTGTGGATCGACGGGAAGATGGCAGCAACCTGCTCTTGTTGGGCTTGCTGGGAATGCTCGGCCGCTTTGGCGAAAGTAGCCACTTGCCAAAGACGCTGCTGGAACCGTTGGCGGATTGCATTCAAGGCTATCGCTTTGCGCTCGAGGAACCGGGCAGCGATGCGATGGATTTCCACGCCAGCGACCAGCGACTCATCTTTCACACCTGCCAACTGCTGGCCGGGGAGCGCTTCCCACAGCAGCGTTTCAGCAACAGCGGACTCACAGGCACGCAACAACGGGACCGAGGAAGAGAGGGGCTGCTCACCTGGCTGGAGGAGTGCGCCCTCTATGGCTTCGAAGCCTGGGATACACCGAGTTCCTTTGCGCTACACCTGATTGCACTCTCTCATCTGGTGGATCTGGCGCAAGACGAAGATGTCTGGGAAATGTCCAGTATTGTGATGGATAAGATCTTCCTCGCCCTGGCCCTCAACAGCTATCAGGGAGTGTGTGGATCCAGCCGCCGCCATGCAGACGCCGCCTCTGTGAAGAACGGCCATCTGGTGCCAACCGCCGGCATCAGCCGCTTAATGTGGGGCATGGGCACATGGAATCAGCAGATTGCAGGCCCTGTTAGCCTGGCTTGCTGCCATAATTACGACCTCCCACCCATCATCGCCACCATTGCGGGCGAATCTCCGCAGGCCCCACTTTGGTCCTCTGAGCGCCATCGGGGAAAAGCGGACGATACGTGGGAGGTCCACAAAGCGGCCTATAAAACGGCCCACTATCTACTTGCCGCCGCGCAGGATTACCGGCCAGGAGAGACAGGTCAACGAGAACATATCTGGCAGGCCACTTTAGGTCCAGACGCCATCGTTTTTACCAATCACCCTGCCTGTATGAGTGAATCTGATGCGGTTACCTCTGGATTCTGGCGCGGCAATCGGCGGCTGCCGCGGGTGGCCCAGTGGAAGAATCTACTGATAGCCATCTACCAACTGCTGGACGACGACCGGCTCGACTTCACGCATGCATACTTCCCTACTTTTGCCTTTGACAAGTATGAACTTACAGGCAATTGGGCCTTTGCCTGCAAAGGGGATGGCTACCTGGCGCTGACCGCATCGTTGCCGTTTCACCTGATCAGAGAAGGGAGGAATGCTTTTCGAGAGCTACGCGCCCCCGGCAACGGCGCAATCTGGATCTGTCAGATGGGCGACGTGGAGGAATACGGTTCCTTCGGCAATTTTTGTAGTCAGATACGGGACGCTCATGTTCAATTTTCAGGCCATTCCGTCACCTATCAACATCAGGAAAGCCTCATCACCTTTGGCTGGGATGCGCCCTTGACCATCAACGACCAGGAGCAGAGCCTGCGTTATGAGCGCCACTACGACGGACGCCACTGTGTAGCAGAGTGGCCAGCCACCGAAATGATCGCTGCGTTTGGAGAAGACGCCTTACGGATTGCGTTTTCCACAGACGGTTGAGAATTTGTCATTAAGCGCCTGATTTCAAGAGTGCCAGCAGTCTGTGCAAGTTTTCTAATGGTCTTTCCGACGCAGTGTCATATTTAACTGTTCTAGCTGTGAATTGAAGTCAACTACAAATTCACCCAGAGGAAGAAGGAGAAAACCCATGATGCAACGCAAGATTCGACGCCGAGAATTCTTGAAGTTATCTGCAGTAGCGACAGCTAGCGCTGTCCTGGCTGCGTGTGCCGGGCCTGCGCCGGAGATCCTGGACGGAGGGGTTGAAAGCACGGGGCCAGTCGCTGCCGAAGCGCCAGCTAAAGCCGCCATCGAAGTTAGCGAAGCTCCATCCCAGTACTCGGAATCGCCGCGACTGGCCGAACTCGTCGCCCGTGGCGAACTGCCGCCTGTCGATGAACGGTTGCCCCATTCACCCCTGGTACTGCCGCGGGAAGAGATTGGCGAGTATGGGGGTCTGGTGCGCATGATCCACCTGGACCCGGCGAGTTTTGTGAGTCAGTACGGCTGGTTTGCCGAGCGCTCCCTATCCTATTCGGATCTGGACCTGAAAACCATCGTCCCCAACCTCTACGAGAGTTGGGAAGTCAGCGATGATGCCAGGACCTACACCCTCCACATGCACGAAGGGATGCGGTGGTCTGATGGCGCTCCCGTGACCACCGCGGACGTGGATTTCTGGTGGAATGACGTTTTGCAGAACAAAGAGATCACCTCCCAGGTTTCCTGGTACTATCGCCTGGGCGGCGAACCGATGCAGGTAGATATCATTGACGACTTTACCTTCAAGGTCACCTTTGCTGCACCTTTTGGGAATTTCGCCGCCTACCTGACCCGCCGCATTCAGGACGAATTCGGATTGATGCCCAGCCACTACCTCAAGCGCTTCCACAAGTCGTATGTGAGCGAAGAGGAACTGAATGCGCTGATGAAGGCAGAGAAGATGGACAACTGGGTGCAACTGTTCAACGCCAAGCGGGGCGGTCGTACTGTCTGGGGCACTCAACCCAATTCGCCTGAGTACCCCATGCTCTCAGCCTGGATCGTGGACCAGGAACCCCAACAGGGCCTGGTATTGATGAAACGCAACCCCTATTACTGGAGGGTCGATCAGGCCGGCCAGCAGCTCCCCTACATTGAGGATCTGCGCATCGACTTTGCCGCCAGACATGAGATTGTGACGCAGAAGATCATCCAGGGTGAGTTGGATTATGTGGGTCCTCACGACGTCTCCATCGCCCGCTATCCCCTCTATAAGGAGAACGAACCAAACCAGAACTACCAGGTCATGGACTACTTGAGCTGCATGACCGACCGCTACACGCTCTACCCGAATCACACACAACCTGAAGACCTTGTGCTGCAGGAGATTGTCCGCCATCCCAATTTCGTCAAGGCTCTGAGTGTAGCCATCGACCGGGAAGAGATCAACCAGAATCTATTCTTTGGTCTGGCCAGGATGGGGCAGCTTGGTCCTATGCCCAATTCACAGTATTACAAAGAAAAGTACGGCAGCGCCTGGACCCAGTACGATCCAGCACTGGCCAACCAGTTGCTGGACGAGATGGGATTGGATCAGCGCAACAGCGAGGGCTTCCGCTTGCGCCCCGACGGCGACGTACTGGCGTTCAACATTGAACATGCCGGACCGCGGGTGGGCGTGGCAACTGCCGAGTTTACAGAGATCGTCACTACTTTCTGGCGGGAGGTTGGCATCCAGGCTACGACGAAAGAGATTCAGATATCCCTCTACAATGAGAGATGGAACCAGGGATTGATTCACTGTGGCTGCTGGCATGCCGACCGGGCCACTGATCTGCTGCTGCCCATCGAGATGCGCTGGTATATTCCAACCGACATTGGTCAGGGTGGCTGCGGTCCGCTGTGGGGTCAATGGTTCACCAGTGGAGGAACTCTGGGCGAGGAACCGCCGCAAGAGATCAAGACACTCCTTGACCACTACAACACGATGAACACGGTTGTGGATGACGCCGCCCGTGTTGAGGCGGGCCAGAAGATCTTTGATTGGCTGGCCGAAAATCCGCTGGCGGTTGGGTCCGTTCTGGAAAGTCCTGCGCCGCTGATCTTCCCCAAGAGCATGCGCAACCTGCCCCGGCCTAAGGTGCCGGTGGGTTGGGATTCCTATGGCATCTCCACCTACCATCCTGAGGCCTTTTTCTACCCGGACGGTAGCCAGTAACTGGTGTTCGAGCAAGCCTGAAGTAGGGGCGATCCCTTGTGGTCGCCCGTAGCGGGCTTGATGAGATGTTCGCTAGATGATACCATCGGCAGTATCCAGGCAAGGTGAACACCTTGCCTGGATACTGCCGGCAGACCTCCGGCCTGGCGCCTCGTCAACGGGGGAATCGGATCGGGCCTCAGTAGTTCGTTTCTGAAAGACGAAGAGGAGAAGTTCGTCTATGCTTGCCTTTATTATCCAGCGCATCCTGCGCATGATCCCGCTCTTCTTTCTCCTATCTATTATTGCTTTCACGATCATCCAACTCCCGCCCGGCGACTACCTGACCGAGCACATCAACAACCTGCGCGCCTCAGGGATGCAAGTTGACCAGACAGAAGTCGAGCGATTGACAAAGCAATATGCGCTTGATCGCCCCATGTACATTCAGTACACTACCTGGATTGGTAATATCCTGACGAAAGGGTACTTTGGCCAATCATTCCAGTGGGGGCGTCCTGTAAACGAGGTGATTGGCGAGCGGCTCATGCTCACTTTCTTGATCGCTTTCTTGACAACGATTTTCGTCTGGGTTGTGGCGTTACCCATCGGCATCTACATCTCCGTGCGTCAATATACATTTGCTGATTACTTTTTCACCCTGGTGGGATTCATCGGCTTGGCCGTGCCGGGCTTTCTTCTTGCGCTGGTGATCATGTACTTTTCCTTTGCCTGGTTTGACGTTCGGGTGGGCGGTCTCTTTTCATCCGAATATCAACTGCAACCGTGGAGCTGGGGCAAGGTGCAAGATATGATGACCCGCATCTGGGTTCCGATTGTCATCCTGGGCGTCGGCGGCACCGCCAACATCATTCGCATTATGCGCGCGACTATGCTGGACGAGTTGCGCAAGCAGTACGTGACTGTTGCCCGGGCCAAGGGGTTGTCCGAGTTTTCGGTGCTCATGCGTTACCCGGTGCGGATCGCGATCAACCCCTTGATCAGCACCATTGGCTGGTTGTTGCCCTGGTTTATCTCTGGCGGCACTGTGGTCAATATCGTACTCAATCTGGATACCGCTGGCGTGGTATTGTGGCGCGCCCTGCTCTCGCAAGATATGTTCCTGGCCGGTAGCTACGTGCTCATCATCGGCAGCTTAACTCTGCTGGGCAGTCTGATTTCCGATGTGTTGCTGGCCGTAGTCGATCCGCGGATTCGCTTTGGCAGCACAGAGGGACTCTAGGGCGTGTTGACATTGGCGCAAAGCAACGCACCCAGGAATGAATCCGGCTTCTGACACCGCAGAGTCGCTGAGGCGACTCCACTCCAGCGCTTGAGGACGCTTCTTGCTATGAGAAGCGGGATTCATCCCCGCCAGAGGTGCAATGTCAACAGAACCCGGCACCCCTACAGTTGTTTCATCAAGTGATGTTTGACGCAGCACTAGCCACGCCCAATCGATCAGGCCCTGTAGCTGGCTCCGGTTTGTGATCTGTTTAGGGTTATCCCAAGATGAGTATACCCATCCGGGCTGCATAGTGCAGTTTGCCAGTCGAGTGCCAGGTGAAGACGCGGACACTTATTTTTTTGGAGTGTCCATCGTAATAATAGATACACTGCTCATACAGTCAGGACACATATATGATATGGTCGATCATCACCAATCTCTTCCGTCGCAAGTTACCCGGCGTAGAAACAGCGGAGCGCATCTTTGAGGAATCGGAGGATTTCTATCGGGCCGGGCAGTGGCAGTTGGTTTGGTGGAAGTTCCGGCGACACAAGCTGGCGCAGATGGCTTTGTGGATCCTGGCGGTCTTCTATATCACGGCTATATTCGCCGAGTTTATCGCGCCCCACGATCCACTGACGCGTTACCAGGATCTGGCCTCTGGGCCGCCAACCCCAATTCGTATCTACGATGTGGTCTCGCAAAGTTTTAAGATGCCTTTTGTCTACACGGTAGTGCGCACCCGGGATCCAGTGACAGCCCGGTCGGTTTACAAAGTCAATGCAGGCGAGATGAATCCGCTTCAATTGTTCGTCCGCGGCGAACCGTATAAGTTATGGGGCCTCTTTGAGACAGATCTCCGTCTGTTCGGCACCAAACGGGGCGGCATGCCTCTCTTCCTCTTCGGTACCGACCGCATCGGTCGCGATGTTTTCTCACGCATTATTTTCGGTGCGCGCATCTCGCTGACTGTAGGTCTGGTGGGGGTTGCCTTGAGTTTTATGATTGGCGTGGTCCTGGGTGGCATCTCCGGTTACTTGGGCGGAACTGTGGACGAGATTATTCAGCGTCTGATCGATCTGCTCGTCTCTCTGCCTGCGATCCCGTTGTGGATGTCGCTGGCGGCTGCGCTGCCTGCGACCTGGAGCAACTTTCAACTCTACTTCGCCATCACAATTATTCTCTCCGCCCTGAGCTGGACTACACTGGCGCGTGTTGTGCGTGGCAAGATTCTCAGTCTACGCGAGGAAGACTTTGTGGTGGCCGCCCGTCTGGACGGCGAAAGTGAGTGGACGATCATTGCCAAATACCTGCTGCCGGGGTTTGCCAGCTATATGATCGTCTCGCTGACGATTGCGGTTCCCAACATGATTCTAGGTGAAACTGCTCTGAGCTTCCTGGGAATCGGTCTGCAACCTCCCTCGATTAGCTGGGGTGTAATGCTGCAGGATGCCCAAAATGTTATGGCAGTGGCACAACTGCCCTGGACGCTGTGGCCAGTTGTCTTCGTCGTGATCGCCGTGCTCATGTTTAATTTCCTTGGCGATGGCATGCGCGATGCTGCCGATCCCTATCACTGATCGTCCTGTTCTCACTCCTTATATCCACACATATCATAGAGGTCTCATTGATGGTACCGAATGGCCGAGAGGCAGTCTCACCTGAGACTTTGCTCCAGATCCGCAATCTAAAAACCTATTTTCAACTGCCCGAAGGATTGGTGCGCGCTGTGGATGGCGTCGATCTGGAGATTAATCGCGGACAGATCTTGGGTGTGGTGGGAGAGAGCGGCTGTGGCAAGAGCATGACCGCCATGTCGATCATGCGTATTATTCCGCCGCCAGGAGAGATTATCGAAGGCGAGATATTGTTCCATGGCTATGTAAACCAGGACGCCACGAATCTGCAGGAAGTTGTCGATCTGGCCAGCTTCCAGCCTAACGATCGACGGGTCCGGGCGATCCGCGGCAACCAGATTTCCATGGTTTTTCAGGAACCCATGACAGCGCTCAGTCCAGTGCGCACAGTGGGTAGCCAGATCACCGAAGCAATTACCCTGCATCGACAAGTCAATAAGGTTGAGGCCCGAGAGATTGCCGCCGATATGCTGGACAGAGTCGGGATGTCCAATCCCGGTGATCGACTGAACGACTATCCTTTCCAGTTGAGCGGCGGCATGCGCCAACGCGCCGTAATTGCCATGGCTCTGAGCTGCCAACCACAGTTACTGATTGCCGATGAACCTACCACTGCCCTGGACGTGACCACAGAGGCGCAGATCCTGGATCTAATGCGAGATCTACAGGCAGAGTTGGGTATGGCGATTTTGCTGATCACTCACAACCTGGGCGTCGTAGCCGAAATGGCCGACGAAGTGGCGGTCATGTATCTGGGCAAAGTGGTAGAGCAGACCGATGTCGATTCAATCTTCTATGCGCCCAAACATCCTTACACCAAAGGATTGCTCAGTTCCATCCCTAAGTTAGAGGATGCGCTGCACGGAGACAGAAAGAAATTACAGACGATTGAAGGCATGGTGCCCAGCCCCTATCATCAGCTCAGTGGCTGTTCATTCCATCCCCGATGCTCTGAATTTATAGCTGGCGTCTGTGATCGTGTCGAGCCGGCGCTTATCCAACTGGAGGAAGGGCATTCGGTGCGCTGTCACCTGTATGCTTAAGTAGGTTAACGAACAACCGATTATTGAGTCTCATCGCAAGGTAGAAAGAGACAGAGATGTCTGAACGTAACAGCAACGGCAAGCACGAGACGATCCTTGAGATCAACGAACTGAAAAAACACTTTCCCATCAAACGTGGCTTTTTCAAACGAACGGTGGGGCACGTCAAAGCCGTGGATGGCATCAGTCTACATCTCCACGAAGGAGAGACGTTGGGATTGGTGGGCGAAAGTGGCTGTGGCAAGACCACAACCGGGCGGATGGTGCTGCGCGCCATCAACCCCACGGCTGGGAATGTCTTCTTCACAGATCCTGATTTGGGGCGTGTCAACGTGGCATCTTTACAGGCGGAAGAACTCAAACAGGTGCGGCGACACATGCGCATGATCTTCCAGGACCCTCACGCCTCGCTCAACCCACGCATGACACTGCTCGATCTGGTGGGCGCACCACTCAGGGCGATGAACATTGCCAAGGGTTCAGAACTGGAGGATCGGGTGGCGGCGATATTGCGCCAGGTGGGCCTGTCGCCGGAATTTATGCGGCGGTATCCTCACGCCTTTAGCGGCGGGCAGCGCCAGCGCATCGGCATTGCACGCGCACTGGTCTGTAATCCTACACTGGTGGTGGCAGATGAACCGGTCTCAGCGCTGGATGTATCGGTGCAGGCCCAGATTCTCAATCTACTTCAGGATCTACAGGAGCAGATGGGGCTGACCTATCTCTTCGTTGCCCATGATCTCAGCGTCGTCGCCCATATTTCAGATCGGGTTGCCGTGATGTATGTGGGCAAGCTGGTTGAACTCGCCCCCAAAATCGAATTGTACACAAAACCCAAGCACCCTTACACAGAAGCGTTGATGTCCGCCATTCCTAAGCCCGATCCGCGCAGGAAGGGGCAAAAGCAAATTGTGTTAGAAGGTGAAGTGGCAAACCCGGCCAATCCGCCGTCCGGCTGTTACTTCCATCCCCGTTGCATCTATGCCAAAGATATTTGCAGCCACGAAGATCCACTCTGGGTTGAGGTCAACCCAGACCACTATGCAAGATGTCACTTTGCCACGGAATTAGAGCTTACCGGCGCTGTTCAGGTGATCGCATAGGGGAAGAGCAGCCCAATGTATACCCCAAAAGGAGTTCAGTGATGGACTCTAACTTAAAAGAGCTTTGGCAGGGTACCCGTTTCTACGTGCTCTGGTTTATTTCCTGCGCCATAGGATTCGTAAACTTCGCCGTTGCACTCAATACACTGCGTTTCCTGGCTGTCATCATGGGCGCAGACCAGTGGTCTTTACCGGCGATTCAGCGCTTTACACTGTTGGGTCTGATGGTACTATTAGTGATCTTCTTCTTCTGGTCCGAAGCGCGCTACCGCAAAGCATCCTACAAGAGCGCCGGCACCCTGCTGCGCACCTTCGCCTGGATCACAGGCGGGCAGGTACTGCTGCTGTTGATCCTCTATGTAATTCCCTTGCTACGGGTGGGGGGTTGATGGTTGTTGGTGGATGGTGCTACAACCGCTCCCCTTCGTCAATCGCTGAGCGCGTGGGATGATGGGTTGGCGGACGCGACAATTGCTCAAAGCAAACACCCGGCTCTGGCTCATCCAAGTGATGAGCCAGAGCCGGGTGTTTGCTTTGCCCTAAATTCTGCCACCGCCCTTCCCCGTGGCTGCCCCAGGCCATCGCCTTCACCGGATCTACCGCGATGATTGCGTTGTATTTCGTGTCCGTGCGGATGTCCCAGTCGTATTTGGCCTGGAAGAGCGGGGCTAACTCCTCCTCCATTTCGGGAGCAAAGCGGGCGACGCCTTCCAATACAAAGACGTTCAGCGGGTCAGGCAGAGAAAGGCTGACGCTGGCGTTGTGGCGGATGTTCTCGGCGCGCACAGCGTCGGCCTTCGTGACCACATAGACCGCGCCTGTGTGCCAGACGTGCCAGATGGGGGCCAAATGGGCGCGGCCATCGGGACGGGTGCTGGCGAACCAACAGCAGTCGGCCGCGGCGAATTTGTCGAGAAGGGAGGCGAGGAGAGCGGGATTGGTGGATGGGTTGGGCATAGGCTGGGTAATGGATATTGGGTGGTTCGTGTGTGCGTCCGCATCGGCCAATACCCAATATCTCCTATCTCCTATCTCGCTGCGCCGGCGTCAACACTTCCAGCACCTGGCACGCCACTTCGTAGCGGCCAAAGCTGGGCATCAGATAGACGCCCTGCACGTGGGGCGCGTCTACCAGTTGCAGCAGAAGCTCCTGGGCCATGGCCACCCCTTCCTGGCGGCCATCAGCGCCAGCCTTGCGCATGCGTTCCAGCGCCTCCTCGCTGAGGGTAATGCCCGGCACTTCGTTGTGCAGAAAGCTGGCGTGCCGGTGGCTTTGCAGGGGCAGAATGCCAATCAGCACCGGCACGGGAAAGTCGCCATGGCGCTCCTCGTAGACCCGCAAAAAGCGCAGCCAGACCGCCGGGTCGTAGATAGGCTGGGTCATTGTAAAGTGCGCGCCGCCGCTCACCTTCTGGTGGAAGCGGTCGGCCTCCTCCTCCAAATTCGCCCGTGTCGGGTCGCAGGCCACGGCAATCGTAAAATTGCCCGGCTGCCCCATTTTGTTGTCGCCCTGGTCGAAGCCCTCGTTGAAGCGGTTGATGATGCGCACCAGCCCGATGGAGTCCACGTCGTAGACCGGCGTGCTGTTGCGGCTATCGCCCAGGGATGGCGGGTCGCCGGTCAGGGCCAGGATATTGCGCACACCCAGCGCCTGCGCGCCGATCAGGTCGGCCTGTAAACCCATCAGCGAACGGTCCCGGGTGGTGAAGTGGACAATCGACTCGATGCCCACCTGTTGCTGAATCTGCACACAGAGCGAGAGCGCGCTCATGCGCACGCGGGCCATGGGGCTGTCGGCCACATTGATGGCGTCCGCGCCCATGGACTTGGCGTGGAGCGCGCCTTCGATCTGTTTCTGGGCATTGAAGCCCCGAGGCGGGTCAACCTCGACGCTGATGACGAACTTTCCGGCCCGAATCTTGCGCAGGAGTTCGGTCGCATCCCGGTGGGGATCGCCGGCATCGCCGTCCAGGGCCATGTCCAAAGCGATGTGCATGGCAGGCAGTTCGGCGTCGGGGACCACCACACGACTGGTCGCAACGCCTTTCTGGTTCAGATAGGCGTCCAGTGCGCCCCGCATCTCGCGGATGTGCATGGGCGTTGTGCCACAACAGCCGCCGATCAGCCGTGCGCCGTTGTCCAGAAAGGGGGCCACGTGGCGGGCAAAGTAGCCAGGGCCAGCCGGATAGGAGAAGCGCCCATCCACCCGCTCCGGGAAGCCAGCGTTGGGCATGGCGCTGAAGGGGGTTGCGCCGTCGGCCCGGTGCATCTCCGCCAGCACTTCCAGCGTCGGCGCGGGGCCGACCGAACAGTTGATCCCCGTCAGATGCGCGCCGGCCGCGGTCAACCGATGGACCGCCTCGCCGGGCATGACGCCGGCGCCGGTGCGCCCGTCCTGGTTATAGGTCATCGAAGCAACAATCGGCAGATCGCAGATGGTCCTGGCCGCCCGCACAGCGATCTCCAGTTCGGCAATCTCGCTAAAAGTCTCAAAGAGCAGCAGGTCCGCGCCGGCTTCCCACAGGACAGAGACCTGCTCCTGAAAGGCGGCTGTGGCCTCCTCCACCGTCACGGGTCCGTAAGGGGCCAGCCGCTTGCCCAGCGGCCCCACATCCCCGGCGATGAAGAGACTGCGCCCCACCACCTCCCGCACGTCCCGCACCAGCTTCACGGCCCGGAAGTTGAGGTCGCGCACCCGCTCTTGCAGGCCATAGTCGGCCAGACGCACCCGGTTGGCCCCGAAGGTGTGGGTTTTGATCACATCTGCGCCCGCGGCAGCAAAGGCCTGGTGGATTTCGGTGATCCAGCCCGGGCGGCTGATAGTGAGATATTCCAGACACTGCTCGTCGCTGGCGCCCATAGAAAAGAGCATTGTGCCCATCGCGCCGTCGCAGAGCAGAGGTCGTTCGGATAATTTTTGGAGGAAGGGGTGCATGAGGGCCTCGTAGTGCATCCGGTTGAGTGAAGACAATCACCGCTCGCCAGACGAAACGTGAAACGTAAAACGTGAGATCGTCGTATGCTCTCACGTTTTACGTTTCACGTTTCCGAAGTTAAAGTAAGAACCATCAATAGCGCATTCATACTTTCGCCCATCATTTATAGCACGAAGCCGCGCTTTGGGGTAGAATGCAGAGCGGTGTTTGTGACGGTTGGTCTCTATTTTTGGCAGGAAACGATGGAACCGAAAAGCAATCTTCCCTCTTTGCATTTGCAACTCAACAGCGCCTTTGCCCAGGCCTACGGCGACATTGCCAAAACCGCACTGGGCATCGTCGGCCAGGATATGGCCGTGGAGTCCATACGCACACCGGACAAACCGGCCCCGGAGGGTCTGGAAGTGCGGGGACGGTTGCTGCGCCCCAGCGCCGAGGTCTTCTCCCGCTGGCTGGCCGAATTCAACCGGCGGGGCTTTACCCCCTTTTTGCGCCAGGATGAGCAGACGGGATCGGTCGGCGGCCAAAATGTTGTGCTGCAAGTGCTGGCCGGTGTCGTCCCGCGCAGCCGTTCCAACCCGCTCATCAATCTGCTGCTCTTTGTGGTGACAGTTCTCAGCACACTCTTTGTCGGCGTGCTGTACGGGGTGGATGTGGGGTTGGACCCCAATGCCGGCATCCTGGAGCTGATGTGGCAGATTCTCACGACACCCGATCTGCTGGTCAAAGGGCTGCCTTTCGCCGTCACGTTGCTGGGAATCCTCACCGCCCACGAGTTCGGCCACTACTTCGCAGCCCGTTATCACAAAGTCGCCGTCACTCTGCCCTATTTTCTACCCATGCCACTGGGCTTCGGGACGCTGGGCGCATTCATCCGCCTGAAAGAGCCTGTGCCGGACCGGCGCAAACTCTTCGACATCGGCGTGGCCGGTCCACTGGCCGGGCTGCTGCTGGCTGTGCCTCTGCTCTTCTACGGGTTGAGTACCAGCGAAGTGATGGTCCCCCAAGCCGTGACAGGCGCACTATTGGAAGGCAACAGTTTTCTCTACTACTACGCCAAACTGTGGACCTTCGGCCAGGCCCTGCCCAATCCGGTGACGGGGTTGGATGTGATGATGAACGACATCACCTTCGCCGCCTGGATCGGTCTGCTGGTCACAGCGCTCAACCTGCTGCCCCTGGGCCAGTTGGACGGCGGCCATACAGTCTTCGCCCTCTTCGGCCAGCGGGCGCGGCTCTTCAACTGGGCCACCCTGGGCGGGATGCTGCTCCTGGGCATCGCCGGGTTGGAACAGGTGCAGGCGCGGATTGGCGGATTAGAGAATGTGGGCTGGTCGGGCTGGTTCATGTGGCTGGTGCTGATCAACTTCCTGGGCGGCCCTTTCCACCCGCCCGCGCTGGACGACGTGACCGAACTCGATCCTCGCCGCCGCTGGCTCGGCTATGCGGTGATTCTTATCTTTGTGCTGACATTCGTTCCCGTGCCCCTGCGCGCGTTGTGATAGAATGGGTGGGCGTCACCTTTTTGTTCAGAGACACTTCTGAGGAGGATAAAATGACAATGACATTGGAACAAGTAATCACTGTTGTTAAAGAACTACCGCCCGAATTGCGGGAAGAGGTCGGTGATTTTGCTCTATTTCTTAGAGAAACGAAGTTGCCACAACGAATTGTCAAACCTCAATTGAAATGGCGAGGTGCTTTACGTCATCTGAGAAATGAATATACCTCTGTCCAGTTACAGCATAAAGCGCTAGACTGGTGGGGCGGATGACATATCTTCTCGACACAAACGTATTCCTGGAGTTTCTACTTGAACAAGAGAACGCAGACGAAGCCAGTGAGCTTTTGGAGAAACTGTCGGCCGGTTTTGGCATTTCCCTATTTGCCCTGTATTCGATCGGCATCATCCTGACCAGAAGAGGAAGCGCTTCGGCATTTCTTCAATTGGTTGAGGATATTGAAGAAACCGGAACGGTCGTAGTGCAACTACATCTCTCTGATATGTCGGATGTAATAACCGCGATGCAGCAACACTCGCTGGATTTCGACGACGCCTACCAGTACACCGTCGCTGAGAAATATGACCTGACAATTGTCTCCTGCGACAGGGATTTCGACCGCACGTCCCGCGGACGCACAACGCCGGGGATACTCTTGCGGGAACTCGAACGACAAAACGACGAAAATCAGGACAATGACACGAAGTGACTTTATGAACGAAATTCCCTCTATGCAAGAAGTGATCCGCCGCCTGCACGAATACTGGGCAGCGCGTGGTTGTACCATCTGGCAACCCCACAGCGAAAAGGTAGGCGCGGGCACAATGAACCCGGCCACTGTTCTGCGCGTCCTCGGCCCGGAGCCGTGGAACGTGGCCTACGTGGAACCCTCCTTCCGGGCCGACGACGGGCGCTACGCCGAAAACCCCAACCGCATGCAGATGCACACCCAATACCAGGTCATCCTGAAGCCCGACCCCGGCAACCCCCAGGAACTCTACCTGGGCAGCCTGCAAGCCATCGGCCTGGAGCGCACCCGCCACGACATCCGCTTTGTGGAGGACAACTGGGAATCCCCCGCGCTGGGCGCGTGGGGGCTGGGCTGGGAAGTCTGGCTGGACGGCCAGGAGATCACCCAATTCACTTACTTCCAACAGGCGGGCAGTCTGCCCCTGGACCCGGTGAGCGTGGAGATCACCTACGGGCTGGAACGCATTGTGATGTACCTCCAGCACAAAAACGAAGTCTGGAGCATCGACTACGACGGCAACCACACCTACGGCGAAATCTACAAACAGCAGGAGATCGAACACTGCATCTATAACTTCGAGCTGGCCGATGTGGAGCGCCAGAAGATGCTCTACGACATCTACAAAGCCGAGGCCGCAGCCTGTATCGCCCGGGGTCTCGTCGCGCCCGCCCACGACAATGTGCTGCGCCAGAGCCAGACCTTCAACATCCTGGACGCCCGGGGTGCCATCGGCGTCACCGAGCGGGTCAAATTCTTTGCCGATATGCGCGGCCAGGCCAAACGCATCTCCGAACTCTACGTGGAGCAGCGCATGCGGGAGGAATATCCCTGGTTAGCGGACGGCGATCAGCGATCAGCGATC
>JACQGT010000217.1 GCA_016199425.1 Chloroflexota bacterium | reverse complement strand
GCGGATCAGTGAGCGCTGATTGAGCGGTGTCCTGAGCCTGTCGAAGGGTAGCCGAGTCTGCGAGGCGTATCGAAATCAAGCGAACGGGTCTACCCGCTTGGTTTCGATACGGCCCAAATGCGACCTACTCAACCGGCGCTGGTCCACAGGCTGAATAAGTTATGTGGATGCTCTTTTTCGCTCTTCTGTCCGCTTTCGGGTATACTTATCTGGTTCGTGTTTCAGATGCTTGGTAGATCACTGGAAAATGACGATGAACTTCGACAACTGCCAATCGACCGATGTTCACGCGTAAGCTCGACACTCGGTATTCGTGGGACAAAGAAAAGGCTGTCGCCGGAGATGATCGGATAGGGAGTATGACGATGGTAGTGTAAATACGCATACCGTTGTTTGCTTGATGCGGTTGTAACACCTCTACTGCCGCTTTCAACCTCCTTCTCCCCTCACTCTCTATGTTCCGTGGGCTTGGGTCTACACTACCCTATTGTGTAGACGCCAACCGTTTCCACACCCGGAACAGCGACACCTTCTCTAGTTTTGTCCCGCGTTTTGAACCTGTTTTCCAGATTTGTCTGCCATTTGGCACGCCGCAAATGGGAGGGTACTCTCTGTTTGCCAGGTGTTGTGGGCGTCTGTTCACGCGTATGCGGTTTGAGCCGATGGACGCGGTGCCCATTGGTCACCCGAATTGATATAGTTTTTCAAGTAAAGATTTTCTCTGTAGGGGTGCTGCTTGCTGCGCCCGTCTCGTGTGTGCCGGGCGCAGCAAGCAGCGCCCCTACGAAAAACAGTATCTGAACATCTTATAGATTGTGACTGAAAGTGGCTGTCGTCTGGACAGTCGCTTTGATGGAAATGACATCCTAGAGAATAGAGGGCGCGCATATGGCGACAATGACCAAAACAGCTACACCTGTACGAGAACAGGCAAAAAATGGAATGACCCGTCCGCCGTCCAGAGTGACGGTGGGGAAGCACATCACTGTGCGTGACCTGGCGGATCGAATGGTACGCAGCCCCATCGATCTGATCAAAGTGCTGATGCAATTTGGCATTATGGCCCCCATCGATCAGGCGTTGGATCACGACACGGCCGCCATTGTGGGCGAAGAATTGGGTGTGACGATTATCTGGCCGGAAGTGCAAGCCGCGGAGATGGAAGAGGATGAAGAGGACCAAGAGGTGTCTGTGGTGGCCGATACCAGACCCAAGGAACGGATCTTTGTCCAAAACATTCTGGCTGGCGAGACCAACAAAGATATGGCCGAGCGACCGCCGGTGGTGGCCGTTCTCGGCCATGTGGACCACGGCAAGACGACACTCCTGGACCGCATCCGCAAGACGAAAGTGGTAGATACCGAAGCCGGTGGCATTACCCAACACACGGGCGCTTATCAGGTGGACGTGGACGGACGCAAAATCACCTTCCTGGATACCCCAGGCCACGAAGCATTTACGGCTATGCGCGCACGCGGCGCACAGGTCACCGACGTTGTAGTGCTGGTTGTGGCCGCGGATGACGGCATTATGCCCCAGACCCGGGAGGCCATCAACCACGCCAAAGCGGCTGGCGTGCAGATTGTGGTCGCCATCAACAAAGTTGATCGACCCAACGCCAATATAGAACGGGTGATGGAGGAACTCGCGCAGGCAGGGTTGCAGCCGGAAGCCTGGGGTGGCGACACCATCACTGTCCCGGTCAGCGCTTTGCGCGGCACCGGTGTGGACGACCTGCTGGCAAACATTCTCGTTGTCGCCGAGTTGGAGCAATATAGCGCCAATCCCAAAGGTCGTTGCGTCGGCACTGTGATCGAGGCCGAGTTGGACAAATATCGCGGCGTCACAGCGACGCTGCTAGTGCAAAATGGGACGTTGAAGCAGGGCGACGCCATTCTGGTTGGCCCCACCTGGGGCCGCATCAAAGCGATGTTTGACTACGAGGGCAAACCCATCAAAAAGGCAGAGCCGAGTACACCAGTTGTTGTTCTGGGGCTGCAAGAAGTCCCCGCGGCCGGCGAGGTCTTCGAGCGGGTCAAGGATGACCGCACCGCGCGCACCATTGCCGCCGAACGGCAAGAAGTGATTGACCGGGCGCACCAGGAGTCTGATATTCGTCCCCAAGTCTCGCTGGAAGATCTCTTTGCCCGCATCGAAGGCGGCGAAACCGAGACCCTCAACCTGATTGTGCGTGCAGATGTGCAAGGCACGTTGGGGCCGATTATGCACAGCCTGCAAGAGCTTGCCAACGACGAGATCGGCGTCAAGATTCTCCATGCCGCGATTGGCGACATCAATGAGTCGGACGTGATGCTGGCCGAGGCGAGCGACGCCATTATCATCGGCTTTGGCGTGGGCGTGGACAAAGCCGCCCAGTCCCGGGCCGAACAGTCAAAGGTGGAAATCCGCCATTACAACATCATTTACAAGATGATCGAAGATATCGAATTGGCGCTGACCGGTATGTTGGAACCGATCTTCGAGCAGGTGGTCATCGGCCACGCCGAAGTGCGCCAGCTCTTCCGCGTGCGTCGCGGCGGCTTGATTGCCGGATGTATGGTGTTGGATGGTATCATCAAGCGCAATGCGGGTGCGCGTCTCCTGCGCAACAAAGAAGAGATCGCCACCAGTACCATTGCCACTCTCAAACGTTTCTCGGAGGATGTGAGCGAAGTCCGCTCCGGTTTCGAATGTGGTCTCCATCTGGGCGGTATCAACACAGACCTGGTGGAAGGCGATATCATCGAAGTCCTTGAGAAGCGTCAAGTACGGTAGAACTGAGCTATGGGTACAATTCGTCAGGAGCGCGTCTCCGAACTGCTCTTTGAAGAGCTATCTATTCTGATCAGCAATGAACTGGAAGACCCCCGCTTGTCACTGCTTAGCGTGACGAACCTGGATGTCAGCCGGGACCTGCGCACCGTCAAAGTCTATGTGACCCACTCCGACGAGAACGTTTCCCGGCGTTCTGTCTTGACGGGGCTAAAAAACGCCAGCGCTTATATGCGCCGCCAGATTGCTGAACGCTGCGGTCTGCGCGTCGTCCCGGAGTTGATCTTCTACTACGATGAATCGCCGGAACGGGCGGCGCGGGTGGAGGAACTTCTGCGCCGCATCGCGGCCGAACGGGAAGAACGGGCCGTCTCTCTGGGTGTGGATGGCGAGTCAACCCCCGGCGATGTCCTGAGCTGGCAGGTTGAGCCTGTCGAAACCCTGTCGAAGGGCGACAGCCCGGAGCAGCCTGAGGAGTCCGGGGCATGACCCAACCCAGCACAGCGGGCGCTCTCTATCTCAGCCGAGAGATAGAGAGCGCCATTCGTTCTGCCATCGACCAGGCGCAAACCATTCTCTGCGTCAGCCACATCTCTCCCGACGGCGACGCCATTGGCAGCCTGCTGGGGATGGGGTGGATTCTGCGCCATCTGGACAAGCACCCCACCCTGGCATTGGCCGACAAACCCGCAGCCGATTTCGATTACATACCCGGCTTCGGCGCGATTGTGGGCGCGTCGGGCGTGGGAGACGACTACGACCTCATCATCTGTCTGGATGCCTCCAGCCAGGACCGTATGGGTGCTGTCTATCGCCCCGCTGCCCACGGCCAGATTCCCCTGCTCGTCATCGATCACCACGTCACAAACACGAATTTTGGTTCCCTCAATTGGGTGGAGCCGGGCTGCGCCGCTGTCTGCCAAATGCTCGTCTATCTGGCGGATGCGTTGGGCGCGCCCCTGACCGGCGACTTGGCCGTGGCTCTCCTCACCGGGCTGATCACCGACACCCTCTGCTTCCGCACCTCCAACACCAACGCCCACGTCCTCCAGGCTGCCATGCGCCTGACCGATGGCGGCGCGCAGATACAGGAAATTGTGGCCCGCACGCTGCAAAGCCGCACCTACGCTGGCCTGCGTCTGTGGGGTTCGATTCTTGGCCACACGGCATTGCAGGAGCGGGTGATCTGGGCGACGATCTCCCTGGCCCAGCGCAAGCAGGTGTGCGCACGGGACGGGGACGGCGAAGGGCTGGCCGGATTTCTTGTCTCGGTCAAAGAAGCGGACATCGGCGCAACCTTTACCGAGCGGGTACAGAACGGGGGGCGCGTTGTGGTGGAGTGCAGTTTCCGGGCCAAACCGGGCTTCGACGTAAGTCAGGTGGCCCTGGTCTACGGCGGCGGCGGCCATCCCCCCGCGGCTGGCTGTACGCTCACCGGGCCGTTGGACGCGGTAGCCGCGCAGGTTGTGGCCGCGCTGCAAGAGGCCCATCGGGTTCAAGTATCCGACGGAAAGCAGGCCGCATTCGGGAATGGCGCGCATGGCTGATAGCGGGATGGACGGGCTGCTGGTCATCGACAAACCCGGCCTGGGGCGGGAGCTTCCCCGCGCCGCGGGTGTCGATTTGTCCACCAGCCACGATGTGGTGCAGCGGGTGCGCCGCTGCAGCCGCCAGCGGCGTATCGGTCACACAGGCACACTGGACCCCATGGCGTCGGGGGTGCTAGTTCTCTGCCTGGGCGTGGCAACCCGCCTGGTGGAGTATTACCAGGGCCACGACAAAGTGTACACCGCCTGCGTCACTCTGGGCGCGACCACCGACACCTACGACGCGCTGGGTGAAATCATCGCCAGACGTCCGGTTAGCTCGCTGAAGGCGGATGCCGTGGAAGATGTGCTTGCTCGCTTTCGAGGGGAGATTGCCCAGCGCCCGCCGGTCTATTCGGCGCTGAAGCAGGGGGGCGAGAGCCTGCACCGCAAAGCGCGCCGGGGCGAAGATGTGATTGTCCAGGCTCGTCCGGTGACGGTCCACCGGCTGGAACTGCTCTCCATCGAAGCCCCGGATCGGCTCTGGCTGCGGGTGGCGTGCAGCGCGGGTTTCTACGTGCGTAGTCTGGCCTACGATGTGGGGGAGGCGCTGGGTGTGGGCGGCCATCTGAGCTATCTGCGCCGGGAAGCCGCCGGCCATTTCTCTGTGGCCGATGCCCACCCGCTGGCCGCGGTGGAGAGTGCGGCGAGGGAGGGCAATCTGGCTTCCCTATTGCTTGCGCCGGGTGTCGGGCTGGACCTGCCCCGGCTGCTGCTCAATGGGGAAGATGCCCGGCGCTTGGGCCTGGGACAACGGGTCTGGCTGCCCTTCGACAGGGTTTCGACCCTTCGACAGGCTCAGGACACCGCAGGCTCAACCTGCCAGCTCAGGACACCGCCCGGCTTTGCATCCGCTCTGGTGGGCGGTGTCGTGCAGGCCGTGGACGATGACGGACACCTGCTGGGCATTGTGCGCGTCCTGGAAGAGTCAACCGAAAGCGGCGGCGGTCTGTTGTGCAAAGCCGAGAAATGGCTGGCTCCCCAGACTCATTCCGATTGATGACCGTAGGGGCGCTGCTTGC
>JACQGT010000235.1 GCA_016199425.1 Chloroflexota bacterium | reverse complement strand
CGTCGGGCGCGGGGACGCGGCCTGTCTCCACCCAGTGGAAGAGAGGCGTCTCCGGCTCGACGATCAGACTGTAGAGGCTGAGATGTTCCGGGGCAAGGGCGATGGCCCGTTCCAGTGTGGCCGCCCAGATTGGAGGAGATTGATTGGGCAGGCCAAAGATAAAGTCCAGATTGATGTTGTCGAAACCGGCGGCGCGGGCTGCGTCGTAGGCTCGGCTCACGTCGTCCACCGAATGGATGCGCCCCAGAAAGGCCAGTTCGTTCGGGTCGAAGCTCTGCGCACCCATACTCAGCCGGTTGACGCCCAGCCCGACCAGACCGGCGAACTTGGCCTGATCAACTGTGCCGGGGTTGGCCTCGCTGGTGATCTCACAGACCGGGTCCAGCCGGTAGCAGCGCCGGATCGTCTCGAAAATCTGGGACAACTGGGCCAGGCTGAGGACAGTGGGTGTTCCGCCGCCTACGAAAATCGTCTGGATCGTGCGCCCGTCGAGCCGGGCCGCCCACAGTTCCAGTTCCATACAGAGTGCGTCCACATAACTCTGGAAGAGATTCCTCAGCTTCGCATAGGTGTTGAAATCGCAGTAGGGGCACTTCTTTTCGCAGAAGGGGATGTGTACGTACAGCCCCAGCGGCTCAGCCGGTGCTGCCATCTCTCCGCTTTTCTCCGCGTATTTCTCCGCGCCCTCCGCGTCTCCGCGGTAAATCTTCTCCATCTTCCTCCGCCGTCATTCGCTATTCGCTATTCGCCATTCGCTATTATCAGCGGTTGTCCAGGCGGAAACCGTGGCCGCGCACGGTGACGATATAGCGATATGCGGCGTCGCACTCGTCGATGCGCTCACGCAGCCGGCGTACCAGCGCGTCGATGGCCTGCTCGCTCACCCCTTCGCCGCTGGCTTCCGGCCAGACGATATTGATGATGGCCTCCCGCGTGACCACCCCGCCGCCCGACTCCCAGAGGGCGTGGAGTAGCCGGTATTGGTGCAGGCTGAGGGGCGGGTCGATGAGTTTGTTGTTGACCCAGACCTGGCGGGTTTCCATATCCAGCCGCAGCCCCGGCAGATTCTCGTCCAGCGTCAGGGGGGCGGTGGCGCCCGCATCCACAAAAGCCAGTTTGAAGCGCAGGGCAATCTGAATTTCGTCGCCGTCTTCCAGTTGGGCTACGCCGACTATCTCTTCGCCGTTGAGGTGTGTGCCATTTTTCGATTTCAGGTCTTCAACGTAATAACCGTCATTTTCCCAGAAGATGCGGGCGTGGCTACGGCTGACCTGGCGATCGGGCAGGGGGATGTCGCAATCGTCCCGGCGGCCAATCAGCAACTCCTCGTCCCGGTAAAGAGGCCAGCGGCGGCCTGCTTCCGCTCCGTGACGCAGGATAATCATCGCGCTTTCCCGATGGGCAGCGGGCCGGGCGGCCTGCTGCGGGGCGACGAGGTCTTCGGTGACTGAGGATTCGCTCATTGGTTCATTCATCCACTTTCGCGATACGTAGTATAATGCCGATCAATTGTAGGGCGGAATACCATTCCGCCCTACGAGGACGACTGGTACACATTATACCGAAGAACCCGTCCGTTGGCTAGAGGAAGTTTGTATTGTGGCTGCTTTGCTGGAAAAAGGCGTGATCCTGCGCGAACGCTATGAGATCGTCCACCTGGTGGGCCAGGGGGGGATGGGCGCAGTCTATCAGGCCAAAGATTTGCGGCTGGATGGCCGGGTCTGCGCGCTCAAAGAGATTCCGCCCGAATTGCTGAACGGGATGACCGATCCCAATCAGCCTCTGGACCAGACAATCGAGCAATTTTACCAGGAAGCCAGCGTTCTGGCCCGGCTGGATCACCCCAATCTGCCCAAAGTATCGGACTACTTTTCTGAGAGTGGGCGGGAATATCTGGTGATGGATTTTGTGGCGGGGCGGGATTTGCAGGACATTCTGCTGGAAAGCAATCAACACAATACGCTCTTGTCCGAGTCGCAGGTGTTGGAATGGGCCTCTCAACTGCTGGATGCGCTGGACTATTTGCACAGCCAGACGCCGCCGGTGTTGCACCGGGATATCAAACCCAGCAACATCAAATGCACACCCCAGGGCCGGGTGAAGCTGGTCGATTTTGGACTGGTGAAAGTATTGCAGCCGGACGACACCCGTACAGTAACGGTCGTGCAGGGGCGCGGCACGGTGGCCTACACTCCCCTGGAGCAGTACGGCGGCGACACGGGCCACACAGATGTGCGCACGGATATTTATAGCGTCGGCGCGACGCTCTATCACCTGCTGGCGGGGCAGCCGCCCAAAGACGCCAAAGAGCGCTTTCTCCAGCCCGGCTCGCTCACACCCCTGCGCGAAATCTGTCCGAATCTCTCGGCGCGCACGGAGCGGGCTATCTTTCAGGCCCTGGCCATGCACCCGGACGAGCGCCCCCGGGACGTGCGAGAGTTGCGCCGCCTGCTCTTCGGCACGACGAGTTCTCTGGGCGACGTGCCGTCTTTGACGCCCTGGCTTTCCTGGGGCGAAGTTCTGCGCAACAACCGTTTGCTCATCGGTGCTACGGCTGTGTTGATTGTAACGGCGACTCTGCTCAGTCTGTTCGAACCGCCCATTGCCGGGATTCTGATCGGCGGGTTTCGGTTTGGGGGGCTGTAGGAGCAGGTGGCAGGTGGCAAGGGATGGCCCGGTCGCTAATCGCTAATCGCCAGTCGCCAATTTTGGCACAATCTGGCACTCTTTTGCCTGGACACGGCAGCCGATCCCACCGTATGATGCACTCAGAGACACGACCAATCAATACCCAATATCCAATCCCCAAATATCTGAGGTACACCCGTGGAAACTATCGTCAAATCTCCTACCCAAACCGTCATCATCGGTCCGAACCAGCCCTTTGTGATCATCGGCGAGCGCAT
>JACQGT010000234.1 GCA_016199425.1 Chloroflexota bacterium | reverse complement strand
ATCCGTCGGAGTGGGTGGGGCGCATTTCCAGCGCGGGCGGCCTGTTCATCGGGGAACATTCGTTTGAAGTGCTGGGCGATTACGTTGCCGGACCCAGCCACGTGATGCCCACCGGCGGCACGGCCCGCTTTGCCAGCCCGGCCAATGTGCTGGACTTTGTGAAGATCATCAGCGTCATCGGTCTCAACGAGCGAGCGCTGGCTGCCATTGGCCCCGCCGCGGTGGTCCTGGCCCAGGCTGAGGGGTTGACGGCCCACGCTGCCGCGGTGAAGAGGAGATTGGCGACTGGCGATTAGCGATTGGAGATTCGTTCTCTATAGGCGAATCTGTGCTATGGGGCACGAAAGGGAGAATCCGCAAATTCTGAAATCGGTGTTCTTTATACCGAGCACGGCCATAGAATGACATTTTTTCACCTTGTCACCCGTTCACCTTGTCAGGTATACGAATCCGTGTTCTCTACATCCCCTTGAGCAGTCCCATCAGCTTATATTTGCGGCCGTGGCTCTCGCGCACCTGGGCCAGATAGCTCTCCCATTGCCTGCGACGGTCTGCGGCCAGATACGCCTCTTTGGCCCGACCCAGCCATTGCGCAGCGCTGTCATAGTGCTGGGCTTTGCCCGCATTCATAATGGCTTCCGCCCGTTTCTGCGCGGTCTGGATCACCCAGTCCGGGCGACTGCTCTTGGCCGCCTGCATGACCTGGACCATTTTGCCATCACTGGCATAGGGGCCGAGCGCGGCGATGGCGTCGTCGATCAGCCCCTCGTGCAGAAAGATGTCGATGGCGTCTGCGCCGAACAGGGCGCGTTTCTGTGTCCGCAATTGACCCAACAGACCCTCGCGCATGGCCTGCCAGCCGTCGCCGACTATCTCCTGCAGGCGGAGGTAATCTGCCAGCCTGGCTGCTTCCAGCACCGCGGCCGTGCCTGCTCTCAGGCCAAGCGCCTGGTCGCCGGCAGCCATAGCCCTGTCCCACAGCCAGACAGCCAGGGCGTGCTTCTGCATTCCCTGCAGGCCAAGGCCGTGTTCCGCCACCTGCAAAGCGGCCTGGACTTCGCCTTTGGCGTGCAGGGTATCCGCCACGATCTGTGCTCCTTGTGCATCGGGCAGAAATTGCAGCGCTGCGGAGACCGCCTCGGCGCTGCGCCCCATTTGCGCCAGTATATTGATGTAGAGCGTTGTCTGGCTCTCTGCTTGGGCCAGATGCAGATACTCCTGGAAACGTCCCTGCCGTTCCAACACCCGCAGCCGAACGATGGCCAGTTCGTCGGCAAAGGCGGGCGCATCCTCGTCCTCCCACGCGCCCAAATTGGTGATTTCTCCCTGTAGGACACGCTGCAGCGGCGGGTAGTCCCAATAATACTCAAGCGCACCGATTGCCAGGGCAAAGAAATCGTCTTCACCCAGCCACTCCACAGCAGCCAGTTCTTCATCCCATTCGCTCAGTTGCTCCTGGTACTCTGCCCGCTCCTCGGCGGAGAGTTCCGCGGAAAGCAGGACCTCCGCCCAGAGAGTGCCTATTTCCTCGAACAAAGAGTAGTATTCGCTGCCGGCGTCGTCGTCGTAGTCGTAGTAGTCCCCGTAATAGCGGTCTCCGCGATAGCTGTTGGGCTGCTCGTTGTCGATGGATCCCATCACCTCATCGGTGATGGCGTCCAGGACCGCCAGGGCGTCGTGCGCATGGCCGTTGTTCAGCAATTGCTGGACCTGTTCCATGTAGAAGTCGATCCCATCCACGCCCCGGCGGGCAATGGCCTGCACCTGGCGGCGGATGGCCGCCAGATCGACGCTGACCGTCACCGCTGTGCCGCTGGTCTGAGGTGTCGTTGCCTCTGCTGTTTTCACAGCGGGTATGAAAGAAAGCCACTGTTCGATCAGCGGCAGTATGTCGGGTCGCTCTGCCGCCAGATTCTCGATCAGAGCGCGCAGGCGCGGCGCGTCCAGGCCGGCCAGCAGCGTGGAAAGGGGCTGGCGTTCTTCCACCAGGTCCGGTTCTTCGCCGCAGGCCAGCAATGCAGCCACAATGTGTTTGCACCAACCGCCCCAATCGTAGGGGCAGGTGCAGAGGGCGTCTACGATCTGATCGCCGTCCAATTCCACTGTGACAGCGTAGGGCCTATACTCGCTGCCCTGGACTTCGGCGTAGAGCTGGTCGCCCCGCCGTACAATCGAAAGTACAGAGCCATCGGCGTAGTAATCCTCCCCGCGGCTGAAGGATTCGAAGGAGCTATTGGCGCGGATTGTCTCTTCGTCAAAAATGGGGATTGTCATGGCATCTCCTCTGGCTTGTTTGCTGCGGCGTCGGCATCCGGTGGACACTCGGCTATCTGCGCTGGATGCTATTGTACCCCGCTTCCTGGCCAAGTGAAAGCCCGTTCCTGCCAACGTGTGGGAACGGCGTAAGTATCTTTTTGCATTCCTCGCCAAGCTAGGATAGATTACCCTCTCGCACTGTGCTGATTTTGAGACGATTCCGCCGCCACCCTATTGCCGACAGAGAGTCAGATGAATACGTTTGCGCCCCACTCGCTTCTGAATCCCCACCTCTCTGGCCTGGAGGAGTACACGCCCATCCAGCCCTTTGAGGTGTTGAGCAAGCGCCTGGGTATTCCCGCCAGCCAGATCGTCAAGCTGGACGCCAACGAGAATCCCTACGGTCCCCTGCCTGCGGTGGCCGAGGCCCTGGCCGAATATCCCTACTACCACATCTACCCGGACCCCCAGCAGAGCGATCTGCGCGAGGCGTTGAGCGGCTTCGTCGGTGTGCCCGCCGAACACATCCTGCCCGGCCAGGGCGCGGACGAGCTGCTGGACTACATCTGCCGTCTCTTTCTCTCCCCCGGCGACGCCATCCTCAACGCCCCGCCCACCTTCGGTATGTACAGCTTCGACGCCAAACTGGAAGGGGCGCAGGTCATCGACGTTTGGCGGCGGGCGGACTATTCGGTAGATGTGGAAGAGATTGAGCGGCGAACGGCGAACGGCGAACAGCAACTGGCGACTAGCGACTGGGGACTGGGCGACGATCTCCGATCCCTAATCGCCAATCGCCAATCGCCAATCGCCAAACTCCTCTTCCTCACCTCCCCCAACAACCCGTCCGGCACGTGGCTACCCGACGACGACCTGCGCCGTCTGCTGGCCCTGCCGTTGCTGGTTGTGCTGGACGAAGCCTACGTGGAGTTTGCCAACCAGCCCAGCCGGGCCGGGTGGGTGCTGGCACACGACAATCTGATCGTTCTGCGCACCTTCAGCAAAGCCGCGGGTATTGCCGGTCTGCGTCTGGGCTACGGCATCGTTCCGGCCTGGCTCATGCCACACCTGTGGAAGTTCAAACAGCCCTACAATGTCAATGTGGCTGCGTCTGTGGCCGGTCTGGCCAGCCTGCACCACACGGACCAGATTATGGCGGTCGTGGGGAAGCTCAAGACCGAGCGGGACCGGCTCTTTGCCGCGCTCTCTGCCATCTCCTATCTGCGCCCCTACCCGTCCGAGGCCAACTTCGTCCTCTGCCGGGTGGAGGGCCAGGATGCCGCCGCACTGAAGCAGAGCCTGGAACGCCAGGGCATTCTCGTGCGTTATTACAACAAACCCGGCCTGGACAACTGCATCCGCATCTCCGTGGGCCGCCCGGAACAGACGGACCGGCTGCTGGAGGCACTGCGCCGGATGTAGAACACGGATTACAGAATTTGCGGATTTGTCCTGGGATACCCAATCGCCAATCTCTAATCCCATGCCCCTCGTCACCGATCACTCCTATCTCCACTACCAATACGCCGACAGCGAAAAGCTGCGCATTCGCCAGGACGCACACCGGCTCTACAGCGAGCGCACGGACAACTTTATGGAGTGGGTGCTGGACCGCTTGGACCCACAGCCGGGCGAGCGCGTCGCCGATGTCGGCTCCGGCCACGGCGTCTATCACCCCTTCCTGGCTCGCCGCGGCGTACGAATCGTGACCGTCGATGCGTCGTTGGGAATGCTGGCCGAAGCCAGCGCCAATGCCCGCCGGGCTGGCCTGCCTGTGCTGGTTGTCCAATCGACTGCCGAGAGCCTGCCCCTGGCCGATGGCTGCTGCGACCGGCTGATGGCGAACCACATGCTCTATCACGTGCCGGACAAAAGCGCCGCGCTGGCTGAGATGGGCCGGGTGGTGAAAGCGGGCGGACGGCTGGTCTTCACCACCAACAGCGAGGACAACGGCGCGCGCATGACCCAACTCCACGCCGAGGCCGCCGCCGAGTTGGGGCTGCACGCGGACAGCAGATCACCCATCGCCGATTTTACACTGGAGAGCGGCTACCCAAAGGTGCGCTCTGTCTTTCCCAACGCCGAACTGGTGATCCGGGACGACGCCTTTCTCTTCCCCACCGCTGACGCCTTCCTGGCCTACTATGCCTCCATGCGCATTGACGCGCTGATGAACGGCCCCGCCGACGGCAGCCACCGGGCGGCACTCATCGAAATTGTCGGACGCAAAGTTCAGGCCATCATTGACGCTGAGGGCGTCTTTCGGATGTCAAAGGCAGTCGGTTGTTTTGTTGTAGAGCGATGACAGCTATGGGGTGTGGCGTGTTATGCCAATCTTGGATTGACGGGCACTGTAGGGGCTGGCCTCTGTGCCTACCCGTTGCGGGCGCGCACAGAGGCCAGCCCCTATCCGCCATTCAAAGATTGTGATGACACTATTGGTCGGCGCGCAGAAAGAGATACAGCGCGTCGATTTCGTTGTCGCTTAGCTCCAACGTGGGCATCCACCACTCCTGTCGACTCTTGGTCAACTGTTCGGCGTTGCGCAGCCACGCGTGCAGAAACTCAGCGTCCTTGGCAAAAGTTGTCAGGTCTGGGCCGTTGTTTGTCGAGAAAGACCCGGCCACCTGTGCGTGGTGGTGACAGGTCCAGCAGCCCTTTGCCAGAAAAATCCGCTTGCCCTCTGCGGCGCTGCTCGGCGCATCCTGCGCATAGGCTGCGGGGATGTGCCGCCCCCAGGCGTTGCGCCAGGAAGCCAGCAGACGCTCGAAGGCCGTGCGCGGCGCGCCAACTGTGATCGCCGGCATAGGCACATCCATCGTAAAGGCGCTGATCGACCAGGCCCATTCGCCCGCGGTCGGGAATGTCAGCGTCGCCGTATAGACACCCGTTTGGTTGCTCTCTGCGCCGCGCACACTCAACGAACGATTACCGTTGCTGGCGCGTATTGTCGTCTCCAGCCCCTCCATCGGATGTTTGCCGTGCTGACGCACGCTGAAGCGCACAGTAACCGGCTCCCCCGCGTGTACATCCTGTGGCAGCTCGTGCAGTGTAATGACCGCCCAGCCGCCTGCCTGGCCTGTCCCAGACCAGGCAAAGGCCAGCAACATCAGAACGAAAAATACCACAACAATCTTCTTCATATACGCCTCCTGTTTGGCTCTCATCTTGCCCACACTGATTACTCAAGGGATTCACCAATACGTACAGCCTCTTCCAGCAACAGATCACTTTCCAGCCGGTAGGTGACGCTCTCTCCGTTGATCTGCTCCACCCAGACCAACACATTTTCACCGACCAGACGTATCACCCCCTCCTGCTCGCCCTGCATCTGCAAGATATGGACGCCCTCTACCCAGGCGGCGGCGTGGCCGTGTACAGTTGTGCGGGCCAGGACTTTTATGTCGCCTTTGCTGATCCACGCATCCGACCCCATCTGAAAAAGCGCCAGCCGCGCCTGCTCCTTTTCCGGCGCCATCCATAGCAAAATTAATATAAGCCCGTTGCGCCGCTGCAGAAAGACCCGATCCGGCGGCCCCAAATCGGGTGGATAAGTTGGCAGGCGGACGGGGAAGGGGAGTTGAGCCGTGGCGGTTACCAGCAGCGTTTCCCCAGCGAGGGGTGGCCAGGGAGACGATTGTTGAATCGGCTGTTGAATCGGTGTTGTGCTTACAGGCGTCTCGACAGCCGGGGTGGAAATGTCTACAGGCTCAGCGGTGGGGGTTTCCATAACTTCGGGCAGAAAGAGGCGCACGACGCCGATCTGCCAGAAGTTTGTCACTGTTGCCCGCAACCGCGGCGAAAAGATCAACGCCAGCACAAAGAGGGCGATCACAGCGATAGCCAACGCCAGCACTTGCAGCGGCTGTCGCCTCTGCCTGGGGAAGGTGGTCGGCCGCGCCAGCAGGACCGGCGTGGTTGGATACGGGAAGGCTCGCGCGATCTGCACCAGTTGTTCTTCCCCCTGGGTCCACTGCTGTTCGGACATGCTTACCTCGTCTTTGCTCCCATTTATCGCATCTTCTCAATAATCAAGTCCTCCCTACATTTTGAGAAGATACTGTTTATCCTATCGAAACCAAAGGGTTGGCCCGCGCTTTGGCCTTCATCCGTAGGACGCCAACTCTGGAAATTCCGTCTCGATCACCTGGCGTAGCCGGGTCAGGGCGCGGCTGCTGCGAGATTTCACCGTGCCCGATGCCACGCCCAGAGCATTGGCTGACTCTCCAACTGACAACTCCAGAAAATAGCGCAGGTAAATCACCTCTTGATCGGAGCGAGCGAGACGCTGCACCGCCGTCCACAGATGGAGCGCCTGCTCCTGGGCTTCGGTCTCTTCGTGGGCCGAGGGCGCGGTCTGGCGCTGCTGTTGAAAGAGACGACCCAACGCCTGGGCATAGCGTCGCAGGGAACGCTGGCGATTGTAGACAGTACGTCGGGTGATTTGCAGCAGCCACGGGCGCAGTGGACGCGTGCTGTCGAAGCGCGCCAATCCACGATAGGCGCGTGTAAACGTCTCCTGCGCCACATCTTCCGCGGCGGCAGCGTCCCCTATCAGCAAATAGGCCAGGCGAAAGACAGGCTGTTGATAGCGCTGCATTAGCGCGCGCCACGCCTCTTCTTCGCCCGCCTGAGCGCGCGCAATTGTCTCAGTCTCGGTCACCGAAATCTCTCCTGGAGAGCGGATTCTATCCATATATACACCACTCGCCCACAAATCGTTCCCGTCATTGAACCATCGAAGGGAACGATTTGGTACTTTTCACAATTTCGGGATCGTCATCGACGAAAAGAATCGTTTTTCCAACCGGTACACATCTCACAGATTCTGTGTCTCTCCGGTGATAGCCTTTGCCCATGCGCCGTGACACCGAACTCACCCTCCTGATTGTGGCCGACGATCTGCTGGCCCGGGCCGGATTGGCCGCGCTGCTGGCCGGTCAACCCGATCTTTCTGTGGTCGGGCAGAGCGACTGCGGCCCTGCTCTGGACGCGCTTGTCCAAGAGCGCGCAGTCGATGCGCTTCTCTGGGATTTGGGCTGGGACTTCGGCGAAACAGATAGTGGCCCGGTATTGGAGCGGTTGGCTGAACTTTCTGCCCGTTTGCCTGTGTTGGCCCTATTGGCCGAGCAGGAAGACGGGGGAAGTGTTTGGTCGGCCGGTGTGGCCGGTCTGCTGCCCCGCCAGATGGACGGGGAGAGGCTGGCCGCTGGGCTGCGCGCCATCGCCAGTGGGCTGTTGGTGGTCGATGTCAGCCAGCGTTCTCTGCTTGTTCCGCTCGGCGAACCGCTGGCAGGGGAACTTTTGCAACCTCTGACCCCGCGTGAGAAAGATGTCCTGGCTCTGCTGGCCAATGGTCTGACCAACCGGGCCATTGCCCATCAGCTTTCCATCAGCGAAAACACCGTCAAATTTCACGTCCAATCCCTGCTGGGCAAACTGGACGCGCAGAGCCGCACAGACGCAGTGGTGCGCGCCACCCGCCTGGGGCTGTTGATGCTGTAGGGGTGGAGATTGGAGACTGGAGATTGGGGATTGGGGATTGGGCAGTGATGTCCATCCGACGTCACTACCCAATCCCCAATCCCTAATCCCCTCCCCAAATT